>JBDNFT010000487.1:0-2564 GCA_041689695.1 Planctomycetaceae bacterium
GCAGATGACGCCTTTCGGCACCAGCCGGGCTGCTTCGGCCAGTGACTGGTCGTCTTCGCAGGGAAATTCTCCCATTCGCGCGACAAGGCCCTGATGTTCGTAGGACTGGCATAACTGCGTCAGGCGATCCGCATCGACAGTTTCCATGTCAATATCCAGGGGCTCAATCATGCCTTCAATTTCAGCAATCTCTGGTGGCGACGAAATTGAATCTACGAATAATTCAATGATCGGCCATCTTCCGGATTTCAGAGTTTCCATCACAGCGTGTCGGCCCCAAAGCCAGCTTCGTTGATGGTTGGCCGCAAGTCGTGATGATGAGCGTCGTTTTCCTGATTTCATGACGAGATTCTAGCCGATCTCGTAGCGCGAAATTCCTCAAATTGGTGACAAGAATGCAAAAAGCGTCTGGAATGTTCTGGATTCTGCAAGTAATTCTGCCGCCCGATTGACATCGACTGGCCACCTACAATAATCGCGGACTCGCGGACGTCGTGTTGTGACTTTCAAACCCGCAATCGTCAGGATTTTTCTTCTTGCTCGCAATTAAAAAAAAGATTCCGCTTTATCTGCTCGATGAAGAGCGTGAGGGACTTCGCGCGGCGGGGCGATTCAATGCGCAATTGATGGACTTTCTTCGTGATCATGTAAAAGCCGGCATCAACACATTGCAGTTGGATAAGTTGGCTCACGATTACACACGGGATCATGGGCATACGCCCGCTTGTCTGGGATACCTTGGTTATCCCAGGACAATCTGTACCAGCGTGAACGAAGTTGTATGCCACGGCATCCCTAATACCAGACCTCTGAAAAACGGGGACATCATTAATGTTGATATCACAACGATTGTGAACGGCTGGTACGGCGATCAGTCTGAAACGTTCATGATCGGTGAGGTCAGCAGCAAGGCGAAAGGATTGATTCAAGCCACGTTCGATGCGCTGTTTGTGGGGATAAACGCCAGTCGTCGTGGTGGTACTGTGACGGAAATCGGTCGGGCGATTCAAACGTTTGCCACAAAAGCTGAGTATTCTGTTGTGCGCGAGTACCAAGGTCATGGCATTGGACGCGATTTTCATCAGGAGCCCGGCGTGCCGCATTATCCGGTGCTGGCGTCAAACCGAGATCTGCTGAAAGCTGGCACGTGTTTTACAATAGAGCCGATGCTGAACATGGGTTCGTGGAAAACTCGCGTCGATACAAAAGACAAATGGACCGTTCGGACAATCGACGGTGCATTGTCGGCGCAGTTCGAGCATACAATTTTGATGACAGAATCAGGACCTGAGATCCTGACACTCACAAAAAATGGACCTCAGGAAGGCCACACGTTTTAGACGTAAGTCCACAGTGAGTTTGCCGAACATGATCGTAGCCAAAGTCGTCGAGGCTTTCGACGCTTCAATGCCAATCCGAAAGTCTTGACGACTTTCAGTACTTAATCCTGCGCATCAAACTGAATTATGATTGAACAGCGTGGCATCGCTTGCAGCGAACCGATGTGCGGACGAGCTTTCCGCATTTAGGGCAGCGCTTGGATTTCTTAGCCAATTTGGCTTTGGTTCGAGGTCGGAAGACCATTTTATCGCTCCATTGAGATAGATGCAGTGTTTTGGAAAGTCGGACACTGTAGTCGTGATCGCCTGTTTCGACAATCGAGTCCTGTGGCTGAGAACGGACAGGTTCGAAGGTTTTTCCAAAACCGTTCTTTGGTAGCAAGTCATCTCATCACTTGGATGCTGACTTCAAATTCATTGGTCGATTCAAGCAAGAGGCACTGCTGACGATTGAGAGAACTTGAATACCTTAGGAATTGATGACGCAACATAGTGAGACACAAAAAGTTTCAGGAACTGTTTTTTAAATCAATGAACACAAAAAAGAACGGGCGAGCCGTTCCTGCCACTTTTGCGAATTCTTTCACCTTTGCGAATTCATCGGATTGAACGCAGCAGAGCATTAATAACCCTGATCGCACGCCTTGGGCTGGCAATTCCGCCGCATTCCACGCTAAAAGTGAGCGGTAGAAACAGAGTTACCAGATATTCAGAATTACCTGATATGTCGTCCCACCCAAGGAATCCGACCTGAGACAGTTCGGAATACGGGGTCAGATTTGTCCTCAGATCTGCATCCTTCAGCATGGTCGACAGGAATTAGCGGACTCCAACTGGCGGTGCCATGCACGGCCATTTTACGAAAAAGAAACTGAATGGCGTCATGGCGAGGATCGCGTTCGATCTTTTTCAGCAGCGAGTTTAACAGCGACTCGGATCCTTCCAGGAATTGAAGGAATCGACCATGTTGAAAGAACATGACCCCGGTAACTCCCATCTCAGGATTATTGCGATGGGCGGCACCGAGAATGGAACAGATGTCTTCATCAACATTTTCAGGCGCTCGGGTGTATGTGCCCGTGTAGACGATCAGCTGAAGCCCATTCTCGGTTATACTCATGGGGAGAATCCTGTATCGCGTTCGGGACCGGAATCTAATCGACTATTTTTCCTGTATCATCGGAGGGTTCACCCACTGAACTTCAGTTCGCCGCCGAAGTTGCC
>JBDNFT010000488.1:0-2966 GCA_041689695.1 Planctomycetaceae bacterium
CGAAGGCATATCACTGAGCAGTTCCTGAAACACAGCGACGCTCATCCCGTCCAGCACGATCACAAGAACAGGGCACTGTCTGGCGAGCGGGACGACAATGCGATCGAGTATTTGTTCCACTGGGATGATCTCTGCAGGCGATCCGTTGTCTTTGGTCCATGTCGCCAGCAACCGAGCGAATCGGTGAGACTGCTGCATCTGACGGGCCGACACTTTTTCGAACAGTGTCCGACAGGCTTCCGCGAGTTCACGCACGGGATCAGGGGCTCGCAGACAGTATCGAGCCCAGTCCACGAATCCACCTTCCAGCAGATGATACCGGGCGGCATCGGCCAGGGTTCGCGTTTCCGGAGTTTCCGAAGACAACCACTTCACCAGTCGCAACGCCATATCGACACGCTGCAGCCGCCGCGTTTCGGATTCCCGCTGGTCGTGATGATGCAGGTCTTCACGCAGTTCCACAAGATGTTCGGTGCTGGTGATCTTCGCGGATGCCAAAGTGTTCTTCAGAACCTTACCAAAGCGGGCCATTCGCTGGTCAAAGCCAACCGGGGACGTGTCGCTCAGGTAGCAATATTTTTCGGCGTCCAGTTCCTTCAAGATCTGGTCGGCTCGTTCGAGCAAATGCCGCTTGGGGCGTGACGGTTCAAACTGCATCCGAATCACATGCGTCGCGGCCGCCGACCACGCCCGCAGCAGTTCCTGTGACGGACACTGACGATTGAGGAATCGTTCTTCCATGCGAATGGCGGCTTTGGCCAGTTTGTCGCTGCTGTCCGGATGAAAGACAACACCGGCGACCAGTCCGATTGGAAGGGCATCAGGCACTTCCGATCGCAAAACGCATTCCAGCACGACCTGAGCCGCTGGTCCGCATTGGCGAGTGAGCCAGTCGATCACGGCTTTCTGAAAGTCCAGGCTGCTGCGTCGGAGTCGTGCCACATGGTCGGCATCGGTTGACCATTTCAGGATGGCGTACAGGTCCGGTCGGTCCCCGTCGAATTTCAACTTTCGTTGCAGCAGGATTCCCCACACCGTTTCAGCGTCAAGAAATCCGCCCGGTGCAACTGGAAATCCACCGACAGACAGGTCCGTCAGCATTGACGCCAGCCAGGCATATTGTGACAGCCGTGGATCAATGGCTTTGGCCTGAAAATGGGATTTTACGATCTCCCAGTTATTCAGAATGATGATGCGATCCGGTTTCAAACGAACTAATACGTCGGCTCCAACGTCGCGTTCGTCCAGATTGGTCAACAGGACTCGTGTGACATCCACTGGGCCTTCCCGCAGAGCGCATCGCATTGCCAGCGGTGACTCACAGTAGCGAACCAGATACTGTTCTTCGCCGTCTCGCTGATGCGGGTCGTCCGTCCAGCGCCCCGCCACTTTGATGGCGACGGCCCGTGAGTCCGGATACTTGCGTCGGACTGCGGCGACCTGTGCTTTAATTTGGCTGAACGTGATGGACATGGGGAGAGAGTTTTCAGTTGGCAGTTTTCAGTTTTCAGTTTTCAGTGTTCAGTGTTCAGTTGGCAGAAATCACAAAAGGCGAGCGGCAGGGCGTCAGCCCTCCGAGTGCGTTTGAACCCCAACGGGGTTGTACAACAAAGCCTGGGGTCGCCGTGATAACGGCGCACCCCAGGAAATGATTGCAAAGCGTCAATCAACCCCAACGGGGTTGTACAACACGTCGCCGCATTGTGTTACCGAATTCATATATGGTCAGTTTCATTTTGTAGAACCCCGTTGGGGTTCATCATCGTGTGCTGGTCGTGACCTGGGGTGCGCCGTAAACGGCGACCCCAGGCTGTGTTGTGGAACCTCGTTGAGGTTCGAATCGCGAGATGTGGTCATAAGGATTCTCATTCGATCGTCCAGGTGATTGTGATTTTTGCCTTCTGGCCTTTCTTCAGATCTTTCTGAATCTGCTTAAGTTCATCGATTGCTGTGGCCGGGGAGAGATCGGCCTTTGTCTGTTCAGTTGTTGTTGGTGCGGCCGATTTTCCACCTCCTGTTCTGTTCCTGTCGATCCTGATGGCGGCATGACCGGAGGAACAGATCCAGGCGGTGTGCCGGGCCCGGTTGGCGGTAAAGTCTGCGGTGGCACAACGGCGGTCAGCAGTCGAAGGGCTCGCCCCTGGCACTCATCCATCGTATCGCCCAACGGAACCACGTGTTCGTCGGACGCCAGAGCTTCCCTGAGATCCGCCAGAATCTTTTCGGCGTCTGCCTTGCGATGATCCTGAATAGAAATCAATCCATCGAACAGCTTCCACGCCTGCTGTGACAACGACTGGCGAAACGTGTCGGCCAGTTTGATCGCGGTCCCCATCGCCGAGTCACTGGTTTCAATCCTGGCAGTCACGAGCTTTGCAATAATGTCGGTGTCTTTTGCATCGACAAGCGACTCAATCAGTTCGGTGGACGCATGCGCTGTCTTCAACCGATTCGCAATTGTCAGATCCACCGTCAGATCAACCAGGCGTTTTCGCAGCAAGGTGTGGTAGTCGTTGACTGGAGCGCGTGCAGCTTTCGCAGCTTCCAGCAGTTTGCCACTGAGCTGCGAGACATTTGTTCCATTCAACAGTGGAGAGATGTTAATGCCGAACAGTCGAACAGCCTGAACCACAGCCGTCTTCCAGGCAGCCTCGTCGGGCAGAGACTGTGCCTTCAAAATCCATGTATTGCGGATCTTGTTCAGGGACGCATCTTCAGGGGCATTGTGTTCCATGAACGTGTAATTGCCCTCTTCTGCAAACAGCATCAGAATCAGGTTCTCAGCTTCGACCGGTAACCCCATCGCCTTCGGCTCGTTGAGCCAGCCACGAAGCCGCTCTACTTTCAACTCCCCGCCAGCCTGGTGAGATTTCCGTTTGAAGTGATCCGACCAATGGCTGCTCGGGAGAAAATGTGTGGCATCGTGTCGCATTTCTCCCAACTGCAGGGGCTCCGCCAGATTTCGC
>JBDNFT010000489.1:0-2390 GCA_041689695.1 Planctomycetaceae bacterium
CGCGGATGGACATCACATGGTTTTTCAGAGCGAGCGGGAACCTGGAAATCCGTTCTATCAGATTTACCTGATGGATCTGGACAGCGGCGATACTCAGCGCATCACAACCGGCACGGGAAAAACCACATGTGGCTGGATTCATCCCGACGGCAAAAAAGTTCTGTTCGCATCCACTCAGGATGATCCCGCAGCAGTTCAGGAGCAGACAGATGAAATCAAATTGCGAGCGTCAGGCAAAGAACGCAGGTACTCATGGGACTACGACGAATTCTACGACCTCTACGAATATGAACTGGCAACGAAACAATATCACAAACTCACCAACACACGTGGCTACGACGCCGAAGGATCATGGTCGCCGGATGGATCGTTGATTGCATTTGCGTCAAACCGATCGGCGTGGGAAGACGAATTGTCCACCGAACAGAAGGCGGCCTTTGAAACAGATCCGGCATGGGCCAATGAAATCTATGTGATGAAGGCAGACGGAACTGACGTTCAACGCTTGACGATTTCCCCTGGCTATGATGGCGGCCCGTTCTTCAGCCCGGATGGAAAACGCATCTGCTGGCGTCGATTCAACGAGAGCGGCGCGATTGCAGAAATCATGACGATGAATATCGACGGCAGTGATCAGCAGCAACTGACACATCTGGAAGCCATGTCGTGGGCTCCCTATTACCATCCCAGCGGAAAGTACCTGATCTTCACTACCAATCGCCATGGGTTCGCAAATTTCGAACTCTACATGGTGGATGCCGCAGGAAAACATGAACCAGTTCGCGTGACATACACACCCGGCTTCGACGGTCTTCCGGTATTCAGTCCGGATGGCGAACACCTGTCATGGACAACAAATCGTACGGTGTCAAAACAGTCGCAAATCTTCATGTCTGACTGGAATCACAAACGCGCTCTGGAGGCACTGGATCTAAAACCAGACTCTTCAACAACTCCGACTGAGCACGCAGAAAGCAAGCGTGTCATGGCTCTGTCGCCGGAAGCGCGCGGAGATTTCGCCCCCGCTGATGCTGTACGTCATGTTGAGTTTCTCTGCCGACCGCAACTTGGCGGGCGACTGACAGGCACAAAGGGCGAGCAACTGGCAACAAACTACGTGGCGTTGAATTTCGAAACGATGGGGCTGCTGCCGGCCGGAGACAATGACACGTACTTTCAGGAGTTTGAATTTACATCTGGCATCTCCGCTGGACCAAACAATTCCGTATCGGTTGAAAGCCAGACTGGCGATAGCGGCGAAAAACAAAAGGCATTGACGGTTGATTCCGATTGGCGTCCGTTGGCATTTTCGGGTTCCACCAGCGTCGATGCATCGGAAGTGATCTTCGCCGGATATGGCATCCGGGCTCCGGCAGCCGACGGCATTGAGGAATACGATTCGTTCGTGCATCTGGATGTCAAAGACAAGTGGGTCGTCGTGTTTCGATTCATGCCGGAGAATCTTACACCTGAACAACGTCAGCATTTTATTCGATTCTCCAGTCTGCGTTTTAAAGCCATGCAGGTTCGGGACATGGAAGCACGTGGGTTGATCGTCGTCAGTGGCCCAACGTCGGGCGTGAAGGACCAACTCGTTCCGCTGCTATTTGACGGGACGCTGGCAGGTTCAAGTCTTCCGGTCTTCAGTGTGACAGATAACGTGGCGGAAGAATGGTTCAAAGAACGTGGCAAAGATTTACAGGCGGTACAGCAGAAGATGGATTCCGGCGAACCCGCGATGGGATTTCCGCTGGACGGCCTGAAGATTTCAGCCACGATCGATATTCAGCAGGAAAAGAAAAAGGGACGCAATGTTTTAGGACGTCTGCAGATTAATGAGTCTCCGGCAGGACAGGTCGTCATCGTCGGCGCGCACATTGATCACCTCGGCACTGGACCAAACGGAAGCTCACTCGCACGTGGCGACGAACAATCTCAAATTCATTTCGGCGCTGACGACAACGCGTCAGGAGTTTCCGCGATGCTTCAAATCGCCGAAGCGATGGCTCTCGCGAAGGATGCCGGCAAGCTTCAGGGACAACGCGATGTTGTGTTCGCAGCATGGTCTGGCGAAGAACTTGGACTTTTAGGATCCAGCCACTACGTGAAGAATCTGGAAACCATGTTTTCACAACACGCGGCGGCAGTGCAGGGCGATGAGCCGAGCGATGATCAACCGACAACCAAGGCTGATGAATCCACAGGACCGAACACCGGCGGTCTGAATCTGTATATCGCGGCTTGCCTGAACATGGACATGGTTGGTCGGCTGCAGGAAAAACTTATCTTGCAGGGAATTGGTTCTTCACCAGCGTGGCAGAAGATCATTGAACAAGCCAACGTACCGCTGGGACTTTCACTGACGTTGCAGGATGATAGTTATCTTCCCA
>JBDNFT010000490.1:0-2330 GCA_041689695.1 Planctomycetaceae bacterium
GCGGCTGACGAGTCCGAGCATCTTTTCAACTCCCTCGTCCAACGTGCCTTCAACGGCCAACTTTGAAAGGCATCACCAACTCCATGCAGACTCTTGAGCTAAAGGTTGAACAAGATCACGTCGAATCCCTGGCGAAGGTTCGCAATCCGATTGTCGCTATTGAGGAATTGATCTGGAACGGACTCGATGCAGATGCCACTCAGATCGAAATCAAGCTGCAACTCAATGAACTAGGCCTTAACCAAGCGTGGTTCGTTCCTAAGAAATGACCAGAAAGCCAAAAACCTCCTGCGTTTTCCGGTGTTTGATGAGTATTCAGAATCAATCAACAACGGCAAACAGGAGGTTTTCGAGTGAAGCTCAATGTAACGCGGCAACTGTCTCGACGCGAGCGTCGATTGAAGAATAGAATCGACAAAGCCAACTGGAGCGGCCAGTCCCCCATGATCGCACCGTCTGCAATTCAGTATGAGCTGGCCGACAGGATTCAGGCGACCAATGCAGGTGGGCTCGGCGTCGTTCAGCAAATGGTGAAGCAACTCAGACTCGCTGAGAGCATCAATCGCAACTGTCCGATCTTCAAGATGCACCTGCCGTATAGTGAAGCCGATCATGTGCTCAACATCGCCTACAATCTCCTCGCAGGTGGCACGTGCCTAGAACATCTTGAACTGCGACGGAAAGACGAAGCGTATCTGAATGCGCTCGGAGCCGAACGCATTCCGGATCCCACTACTGCAGGTGACTTCTGCCGTCGCTTCAGCACATGGGATATCGTCGCTCTGCAGGAATCGTTCAATGAAGCACGCATGAAGGTCTGGCAGCAGCAGCCGGATTCTTTCTTCGACCTTGCCATTCTCGAAGCGGATGGCACGCAGGTCGAGACTTATGGAGAGCATAAGGAAGGTATGAGCATGAATTACAAGAAGGAATGGGCCCGCCGTCTGGCATAAGCGCAACAGGGCACCCACTTGCTGTCACGTTAGCCAATACTCGTGAAGTGCTGTATCTGTGGAATCGTCCTGGCAATCGTCCGTCGCACGAGAAAGCCTTCATGTTCTTCGATCGCAGCATTGATCTGTGTCGCCGCGCGGGCTTTCGAAAGATCCGCATGCGAGGCGATACAGACTTCTCACAGTCTCGCCATCTGGACCGCTGGCACAACGACGGAGTGCAGTTTGTGTTCGGCTATGATGCGAAGCCGAATCTTGAAGAAATCGCAGAAAACCTGCCGGAATCTGCATGGAAACCGCTGCACCGCAAACAGCGAACTTCCGACAGCCGCGTGCTCGCAGGCCGAACACCAAAGAACAAGTCGTGGTCGAAAAGGAGTACACAAACAAGCGTCTTGAGAACGAGTTCGTGGCGGAGTTCGACTATTCACCAGGTAACTGCGAACACACGTATCGCATGGTCGTGCTTCGCAAAGAAGTGGCCGTGACAAAGGGCGAACAGAAATTGTTCGATGAGTCGCCGTACTTTTTCTACATCACCAACATCAGCAGCGACGAGATGACTACAGCAGAGATTGTTGGTGAATCCAACAAACGCTGCGATCAAGAAAACATCATCAGTCAGGGCAAACAAATGGGCGCTCTGGCAGCACCTCTGCATTCCACGCTCAGCAACGGCGCGTACATGGTGATGGCGACTTTGGCGTGGAACCTGAAATGCTGGCTGGCCTTGTCTCTGACGGAGTCCGGTCCACCCAAAGCCAAAGCGAAACGCACCGCCGAGAAACATCGCCTGCTGCGGACGGACTTCAGCACGTTCCGGCAGACGATGATCATGATCCCGAAGCAGATCATCCGCAGTGCTCGGCGTTTGATCTTACGCCTGCTGACATGGTCGCCATCTCTGGAAACTCTTTTTCGATTGCACGACTGTGTGAATCGTCCACTTCTGACCTGATCGACAGGTTTCACGAAGCCGAAGGCCGGATGCTTTCGGTACCGCCTTTCACCGCCATGCCCCCCGAAAACCGACAACAATGCCTGATCCAAATTTCGAATTTCTCAACCACACACCGTGTCGGCCGTGGACGGCTGCGCGGCGAAAACTTTCATTTTATCGAATCGACTACGCTTGTTTAAGGACTAGTGCTCCGTCAATCCTTGAATCGTAGGTTGGACATTCCTGTTTGACTGGTAAGCGACGGGCAAGAAGACCCATCCTACCCATGAATGAAGATCTGACAGAGCACTAGTTGGCGCTGCGTGCTGGTATTTTTATTTCTGCTGCTCGCCTAACATCCAAGAATTGGCCGCCCGAGCGGTTCGCAGTGGCTCTATCTGGCAACCGGCGACGTCGAAGCCGAGATCTTCGACGTA
>JBDNFT010000491.1:0-3183 GCA_041689695.1 Planctomycetaceae bacterium
CCGCTTCAGCCAACTCTTCGTTGCTTGGTTCGCGGCCTGTGTTCTGGCGAATCTCTTCGGCCTTGGCCTTCAGCATCGAGATGCTTTGGAACATATGCACCGGAATACGAATCGTACGAGCGTGATCTGCGACAGCTCGCGTAATCGCCTGACGAATCCACCATGTGGCATAAGTTGAAAACTTATAGCCGCGACGGTATTCATATTTTTCGACACCACGCATCAGACCAGCATTGCCTTCCTGAATCAGGTCCAGGAAGCTCAAGCCGCGATTACGGTATTTCTTCGCGATTGAAACTACCAGACGCAGGTTGCCGCCGGAGAGTTTCTGCTTGGCATCTGTCCAACCATCCAGTCGCTTCTTCAATTCGCGGCAACGCTTCAGGAACTGATCAGGATTTTCCATCAGCATTTGAACGTACTCTTCGAGTTCCCGTTCAAGGGCCATGCGTTCTGAATCGGCAGTCTTCATGCCACGCAGGCAGGAGATTTCGTCCTGAAGCTGTTCAATGCGTTCGCCAATCTGCAACATCCTTTTCAGGACAGGCTGCAAACGGTGAGTACGAACGCTCAACTCTTCGCACAGGCTGCACATCTTGCGACGACGAAGACGGAGTGTTTCGGCCAACGCGGTTTTCTCTTTTGATCCTTCGGGCATGCCACGCCACTTGAAGAATTCGTCTTTGCTGAGTTCCATCAGATGACGAAGCGTTCGCAGGTTGATCTCCATGCGACCTTCGATCTGCTCCTTGCGAACTTCTTCAGTTTCAGAAGTGCGCAGAGTTCGCTCGAACGGCAATTCACCGCGTCGAACTTTTTCGATCGTTTCAACAGCGATGTTCAACGCGAAATCAGATTCCAGCATCTGACGACGCATGCGTTTGCGAGTAATCTCAATCTGCTTGGCAAGAAAAATTTCACGATCACGTGTCAGCAGCGGGATGTTGCCCATCTGGCTGAGGTACATACGGATCGGGTCACGAGATGACAGTGCAGAAGTTTCTGGCCCGAGCAATGCGCGAGCCGCTTTTTCGGCCTGAGCCGCTTTGACTTCTTCACCGACCGGTTCTGGCTCGAGCGAAATATCCGGGTCTTCGATGAAGCTCAATCCGAACTCATCCAGTGCCATGATAAGGTTATCGACCATGATTGGGTCGCCTCCCTCATCCGGTAACCAGGCATGCGCCTGCTGTACCGTGACAAACCCTCGTTTCTTCCCTGCCTCGATGATCGCCTTCAATCCCAAGTCCAGACGATACACGCGATTCCCCTTCCAAGAGTTCCAGTCCTGAACAGCGTTCACACGATGCTGTTCAAAATGGCGGAGCGATAAACGCCCCCATTGCCTTTTCGAGTGTCCGTGCCTCCGTGGTGAGACACACATTTGCATCAGCACACCGCCGACACAATCAAATGTTGCGCCAGTAAAATTCTGACGCGATCCAAAATCCTTCATCAGCAAATTGCTGACACTGTTCAATCACAGATCGATCCGATTCGCACGGCGTACGTTCCATGTTCCTGAGTCGTCCAGCATACCCATGAATCTGAAAAATCAATCGACTCAGCCGACAAAAAAATAAGGTTCGGAAAACGTTGCTGTGATTCAACCATCCTGGTCCATCAGCCAACGAACTCCAAACCTTGCCAAAAGCCTTCAATTTCTTGCCAGCGACGGATTATTCGCTTGAGACCCCGATTACGTCAACGTCTTCAATCAAATGTTTGACCTGTTTCCAGGGCAGAATCTGAATTCTCTGGTTTTTAATTTTGAAAGAAGTTGCAGAGAACTTTCGCGAATTGCACTCCCACGCCTGTTGCTGGCCTCAATTTGAAGATGCCTCGACACCCGTGCCAATGCATCGCGATGCTGACAGTGCAAGAAGAATTTTACCCACGTTGACTTTGGAAATGAACAATGAAATCTCTTAAACGTAACGCGCGAGTGGCGGGCATGTCGGAACTGCTTGTCGCCACAAAATGTGTTTTTTGCCGTTTTTTCGTTGAATTTTATTGCATTGTCGCCAACATATTATGGTCAACACTGACTCTGATGCAGAGGAGTCGCAGGCAGACGTGGCGGTTTTCCGGTTGAACAGGATTTTGCAGCAAGATCATTCACAGTGATGATCAACGAATCGATTCAATCGACGTCGAACTACCGCGATGCAAAAAGCAGACCAAGAATACCGAGACCATAGAAGGAGTATTCGACGTCCGCTTGCTGGTCCCAGCTCGCGCCGCGAAAACCACCCTCCGGCAACTCCAGTGAAGTCGCGACCCAGTCAAGAATCTTGTCGGGTGATATCAGATCTCGACGCCCCAGATCGTGGGCCGTGAGTAACCCGGTGAAGGTGGACAAACCATCCGCAAACGGAATTCGTGTGTTCGCCTGAAAGCCGCCTTCGGTACTGACAACGTCCGTGAGAAATCCCATCACGTCGTCCGCGATGTCTGGTTCGATCGCGTTCAACTGTCGAAGTAACGCGACAGCGGCCGCAGTTGGATTTGTGCCGCTGCGTTTCATTGGCGCTATCTCAACAAATCCTCCGTCGTCGCGTTGGCGATCAAACAGAAACTGCACCATGGCATTGCGCCGCGGCATTTTTTGTCCGAGCAGTTCATAGGTCAACGCTACAAGGAATGATTGATAAGTGCTTCCCAGTGCACCTTCGTTCGACTTGGCATATCCTCCGTCAGACGTCCGATTGGCCTCAATCAATACGATTACTTGGGGCACAAAATCGGCGGGCAGTCCTGCAAGCAAATCAATGCCGCTCGACGTCTGCACAACCAGAGCTGAATACAGCCAGCTCAGCAAGTCAATCACACCCAGCTTCAGCGGATCAATCGTGCCCAGGTACGATGCAAGACTGCGGCAGCATTCGAGATCCAATCCGCCGCTCACAGCGAGTGCCCGCGCGGCGAATCCCGTATAGTACAGGTCCGCGTCGCCTTCGCGGCCTTTGAAGCCGCCACTGTCTGTCTGTTGAGACAACAAGAACCTGCGATGCCGCTCAATGCGCTCGGGGGAGATTTTTGTCAAGCCTTTCGCAACGCGATCGGCAAGTTGAATGAGATACATTGAATAAGACTTAAACTACAATTTAAGATTGAAGTGAGCGCCCAATGGCAATCACTTTCCCATAGTAGACCTCACTCTCCGAGTGAGGCAGGCCGCAG
>JBDNFT010000492.1:0-3239 GCA_041689695.1 Planctomycetaceae bacterium
AATGCCACAAGAGAAGCGGCGTACCAGACCTTGCGACCGCTCTGAGCATACTTCGTGTAGCAGACAAGAGTCAGGAACAGGAAGAGCGTGCTTAGGACATCTTTGCGTTCGGTAATCCAGGCGACGGATTCCACGTGAGCCGGGTGAATTGCAAATAGAAGTGCCGCCAAAAAGCTGCGATAGAAATCACGCGTGGCCAGTCGAAGCCACCAGTACAGCAGCAGACTATTCATGATGTGCAACACGACGTTGGTCGTATGCATCACTCCCGGATCCATCCCAAAGGCTTCAACCTCTAACATATAGGAGTACCAGACAAGCGGATGCCAATTTGCCTGATGGAAGCCAATGGTTGCATCCCAGACGGATTTCCAACTCATTCCATTCTTGACAAGCGAATGTTCGCTGACATAGGCCGGGTCGTCGAAATTGACAAAGTCGAACTTGAACGTCTGAGCGTATGGAATAAGCGTGATCAGGACCAGCGCCGCACAAATCGCCGCATCAATTCTCCAATCAGCACGAACCTGTGGATGACCGGAAGAGTCGATAGCGGCCGGCATCGTCAAGCTGGCAACTGAATTGGTCTTCTTTCTTGATCTACTCATAATCGCAGGAACGTAAAAAAAGTGTGTGTGGGATAGCGGGTTGCGGAGGATCAGAACGCCAAAGCCTTCAATACAGAATTTTGCATTCTGGCAAGGCCGCTTGCAGTTTCTGAACGGCGTCGTCTGTAACGGCAGAACCAAACAACACAAGCGTTTTTAGATTCGTCATGGAGTGAAGGCTTTGAAGTCCGGTATCGGTAATTTGAGTCGCGCTCAAACTGAGTGTCGTCAGATTCTTGAGTGCGATGATGCCCTTTAGGCCCGCATCCGTGATCAATGTGCGGTTGAGGTGCAAAGTCTCAAGCCTGGTGAGTTTACCGACATCTTTCATGCACGAGTCCGTAATCTGGCAGAGGATCAAATCCAGCGATGTCAGGTTCTTAAGACGGGCGATTTGCGTCACGCCACGATCGGTGACCTTGCTGCCTTTAAGACCCAGAGTGGTCAGCCGTTGTAATTGTGCCAATTCGCCAACGTCCTCCAGCGACACTTTCGTCGATGCCAGATTGAGCGATGTCAATTGTTGGAAGTTCGAAAGCGTTGCGATTCCTGCATCGGTGACTGCCGTTCGATTCAGGTCCAGCCGTTCAAGATTCGAACATGCGGCAAGATGCTGAAGCCCCTCATCGGTGATCTTCGTTGCATCCAGCGATAATGATACCAGCCCCCTGACGTCGGCCAGCATTGGGAGCCCCGCGTCCGTGACGTGAGTTTGTTCCAGACTGAGCGTGCTGAGATTTCTGAGTTCAGCAACGCCTGCAAGTCCGGCGTCGGTGATATTTGAGCCGATGAGATTCAGCGTCTCAAGGTTTTGCAAATGGGAGACTTCTCTGATGGCAGCATCTGTAACTTCGATCCCGTAGAAGCCACTGAGATTCATAAAGATGATTTCGTGATCTGATTTGGCAGTCTGACCATCGGCTGCTTCAGCGTATGGCAGAGTATGGAGCAACTCCGCGACGCGCAAAGAATGCAAATAGTCCGGATTGAGATCGATGTCGATCGTCGTGAGCTGCCGCAGGTTCTTCAGAGATTCCAGGCCGGGTCCTTTGACATTCGTCTGCCGCAATTCCAGCGTTCGGAGATTCTGCAAAGATGACAGATGCCGCAGTCCAGCATCGGTCACTGGAGAATTCATCACCGTTAAATCAGACAGAGCCTTCAATTGTTCGAATCCGTTTACAATCTCCGCGTCAATGCCGGTGTTCACGAGGCGCAGAACTGTGAGATTGGAGAGACGTCCGAGTTCCTGCAGGCCTTTGTTGGAGATTTGTTTGCCGCTGAGATGGAGACCAAAAGCGAAGGGAAGGTCAGGCAACGACTTTAGCGCAGAATCGTCAGTTTCTGCAGACGATACGAACAGAACCATGTCGTCTTTCGATGGACGAAATCCGCACTCCGCCATTGACCTCGCCGCATGCGCGTATTGCTCAATCGTAACGAGTGTTGAAAAGGAGTCATTTTCGTCGGAAATCGCGGCCGAGGAAACGAATGCTAAGATCGCTGCGATGCGAATTCCGGCAAGAATCGAAATACGATTGAGCACTGATGTGTCCTGCTTTCACTAAGAACCCCTGACAAAACCGGGACTGGCTCCCAGATAACGCAGAGAATGCACCAAATCAAGATCATGGGAGGGTGCTTGTCCCGGTTTTGTTAGAGCCTCTACGTGATGTTCGTGTCTAAAAAATACTCGGGACGATGGAGCTACTGCAGCCCCTCGGCATCAATCGGTTGAATCAGACTCGATTCGCTTGAGAGTCCCTGGTTTTGTTGGCGAAGATAATCAATCCAATTGACGCGTTGAAGCTCCCAGTGATATTGCAGAATTTTGGCCGCTGGTTCAGCCATCTCGAGTTCGCCGACCGATCTTTGGCGGTCCGTCACTTCGTTCATGACGCCAGCCAGACGTCGGTTCAGTTGTTTGATCGGCGTGCCTTGAAGAACCAGCGGCACTTCTCCAAGATGAACCTCGTCCCCCGGCTGCAATAGCGTCTGCTCGGTCACCGGACGATTGTTGACACGGATACGAGCCTCCCTGACAGCCGGTATAATGACTGGACCTTCGATCGTGTTTCGGAGTATGCAATGCTTCGGCAGCAACGGTTGATTTCGCAATGTGATCGGACAGTCCGCTGCACTTCCGACCATCCATTTTCTTCGTGACGGAAGAAGAAACAACTTACTCTTTCCGTCCAACAGCCGAAACTCAAACAGTCTTCCGGTACTTGCGAGAGCCGCGCGGGAAATGGGAATGCCTCGAATTGACGGAAGTGAATGCTGATGACCGCAGGAAGGACAGGGCTGCGGATTATCAGCATCTCGAAAATACCTGTGGAGGTTGCGACATTCGTCACACTGCACAAATACATATCGGAGCGGATTGAAGTCGGTAACAGGCGGTGCCGCCGACTGGTCGTCGAAAAACAACTGCCACTGTTCCAAAAAATCTGCTGCGACCTTGAGCCTCACACCACAGTGGAGGCATTCATAGTGATCTTTAACGCGACACTGCCTCGGATCGACCGTCATCTGACAGTTTGAGCAAACGATCCCTGTATGATTCGTCCGCACTCCAAGTCGCTCTTCCATCAGCGAACGAAAAAGAGTTGCCGAATCCAGAAGTGAGTC
>JBDNFT010000493.1:0-5065 GCA_041689695.1 Planctomycetaceae bacterium
TGAAGCCAAAACCAGCCGCAGCACCCCGATACACGCCGCAAGGTTACGGTGCTCAGAACGCTCCCGGCTGGATCAGCGTTTCGCGCGGTGCGGCGCTTGGCATCGCCATCATCGCAGCTTTCAATTTGCTCGAAGTGTTCGCCTATGACACGAGCGCCGTGAACAACTGGCTGTGCAATTTTCGGATGGTTACTCAGCCGCTGAGCATAGCCATCCTCGCGATGATGGCGACAGCGTTGTTGATGTATTCGATGAAACCCGCGCTGCCAGGCACCGTTTGGATGGCAACCATCGCTCTAGTCACAATCGTTGCATTATTTACCGGCTGGGATTTGTGGGAGGTCACTCAGCGCGTTCCCGAAGATCTGCGGCAGACAGCGATGAGTCGACCGCTGGGGATTCTGATGCTGCTCGCCGTTGCCGGTATGGGAATTCTTGTCGGTGATTCACCTGTTGCACATGGAAAGTCATCGATACTAACGATTGCATTAAGTAGTATCCTCACGGTGCTGGGGTTTGTTGTCGTCACGCTGCAGTCTGGTTCGATGAGTGACCCGATTCCTGCGGATGCTGTTCCGGCCATTCTGGTTTTGGGCTGCACGGTCGATAGTGACGGCGCGCCATCGGAAGCGTTGGCGGATCGCGTGGCGACGGCAAGTAAACTGCAGGTCGATGGGCATGGAAAGTTGCTCGTTCTTTCCGGTGGACCCGGCGAAGGCACGGTCACGGAATCTCAGGCGATGCAGAAGCTGGCATTGGAATGCGGCGTGCCAGAATCCGCGATTCAGGTCGATCCAGCGGGAATCAGTCTGATGAATTCACTTCAATTCGCCGCCGCGCTGCCGGAACTGCAGGACGATCGACGTGTGATTGTCGTCAGTCACTGGTACCAGCTTGCACGAATTCGCATGCTCGGTCGCCACGCAGGCTTGCAGGTCATTGCTGTGCCTGCGGTGCAAGAACACGCACTGTTCAATCAGAATCGACTCTATGCGCAGGAGGCGACGGCCTTTCTGAAAACCTGTTTTGAACCGGCAAAAAAGTTGATTCAGGGCCGATAGGTTACTTCGCCGCAGCTGGCTTGACGATGCGTTCCAGGGCTGGAGCGCTGGAACGAGAACGGTTAGCATGCTTGGTTCTATTCACTCGACAACCGAGCCTCGAACGGTCCACAGTTTCATGTTCAAAGTCATCTCCGCTGCTCTAACACTCCTTGTCGCTGGCATCGTTCTGGTCATCGTCGTCTTGAAAACTGGCGATTCAGGATCAACTAAAGAAGTTGCTAGTGAGCAGCTTGCAGAGGCTGCACAATCGCAGAAAGCAACTGCTGTATTGCCAATCCTCGGCGATCAACCATCGCCACCAACCGACGATCCACGTGTTGCCAACATGCAGTGGTTGCCAGGCGGTCGATTTGAAATGGGCGAATTGAACACAGTACCGGATGAATTTCCACCGCACCCTGTAGAACTGGATGGTTTCTGGATCGACACAACGGAAGTCACAAATCGACAGTTCAAACAATTCGTGGCTGCGACACGGTACCTCACCACCGCCGAACGCGCGCCGGAACTGCGGAGCATCATGCCCGATTCAGAGCTCGCGAATATCGAAATCCCGCCTGAACTGAACAAGCCAGGTTCGATCTGCAGTCTTGAGCTTTCCAGTCGAAACGATATCGATCCTCAAAAAGGTGCCTACAGCTGGTGGCAGTATGTTCCCGGTGCAAACTGGATGCATCCGGAAGGCGCGGATTCGTCGATCGATGACCGCATGGATCATCCGGTTGTGCATGTCAGCTGGCTGGATGCGAAAGCGTACTGCGACTGGGCGGGCAAAAAACTTCCGACCGAAGCGCAGTGGGAATTTGCAGCTCGAGGCAAACGCAGCGGCGCGACGTATCCATGGGGCAATGAACTGAAACCAGAAGGAAAATGGCCGCACAATATCTGGCAGGGTGAGTTCCCGATCAAGGACATCGGCGAAGATGGTTTCACTCATACAGCGCCGGTCAAGAGTTTTCCTCCAAACGACTTTGGTCTGTACGAGATCACTGGCAACGTCTGGGAATGGTGCTCCGACTATTATCAGCCTGAATACTACGCCGTCAGCCCACCCAAAAATCCTCCCGGCCCTGATGCCAGTTATGATCCACAGGAACCGGGGATTATTAAGCGAGTCCAGCGCGGCGGATCATTTATGTGCAGCGATCAATACTGCGTCGGCTACCGCGTGAGTGCTCGCATGAAAGGCGAAGAAGACACCGGCGCGTTTCACACTGGATTCCGCTGCGTTGTGACGCCGGAGATGTTGCGGACGAAGTGAGCCATGCAGGGGAGGAGTTAGGCAATGAAGAAGTGGCTGAGTTGATAAAACGATACATCAAGTAGCCCGGCTACATCACGACGCAGCCCGTAGCCAAATATCTTGGACTCCTTGCTCCTCGGAAACACGACCGATCGCTCAATCAACAAGTATCAGTTTTGTCTGAACAGTCTTATTTGTGCAAATCAAACGGGTCACAAATCAAACGGGTCTCTTTGATGCTCTCCAGTGTCAACAAAGAGACCTGACCCTTTTTGCTCCCCGGTGAACGTTCTCGCATGGTCTCGTTGCTGGGGCGGCTCGCTGGTGCTTGGCGGCCCGATCTTTTGTTCCAACTGCGAACCAACGCGAGTCTTGTCAGTGTTGTTCCTTTCTACGGCCAATCGTTACGATGACGCCAGCGAGAGGCGAATATGACGAGTGGCAGGACTCATTCCCGGCCAATCGATGGAATACATGCAACGACGACCAACAGGCGATCACCATGGCGAATGTCGAAAATGAAATGAACTGGGCTGCATTGCTGGATGCCGTGCGAACAGCTCAAAAGTGTTGTGAACAATGGATGGAACGCGGCAAGCTCACGCGGGCGCAGGGGGAGGAAATTGTCGCCAATCTGCAGGCTCAGTATGGCATCTATTCACAGGATGCCAGCAACAACGCGGCCATGCCGAAGGTACCAGGTTTTCTGCCGGGGCAGCCGAACGAGACCCCTGGTGTTCGTGGCTATCGTGCGGCAATGTATGTCAATGAACTGCTGCAGGATCTGCGTTCTCGGGGAAGAATCTCGCTGTCTCAGTTTCATGCTCTGAAGGCTGATTCCGATGAACGACTCAACGCGGTGCGGAGGCAACTTCAAAAGGAAGGAATTGCAGAACGGAGTCTGACAATTCAATGTACTCCTTCGGCTCAGGGCAGAGCGCGGCCATTCAAAACACCGGAGACTGCCGCCGTCGCAAGTGAACAGATTCCAAAGCCACCCGCGGTGCCGCGTCGGAGCTTGCTTGAAATTATCCTCGACCCACGCAGCATTCAGTGTCTGCTTGGTCTCGGCGGCGCGCTGATGGTGGTGGGACTGGTGATCCTGCTGTGGATCAATAACTACTTCACACCGCCGGTGATGGCGGGAATCCTGGCGTTCAGCAACATCCTGCTGTTGGCGGTGGGCCTGGCGACGATTCACTACACGCGATATCAACTGGCCGGAAAGGCGTTGGCGTTATTGTCGTGTCTCGTGATGCCATTGAATCTGTGGTATTGTCATGGTAATGATCTGATCACAATCGACGGGCATCTCTGGATGTTGGCCGTATTGATCAGCGCGCTGTACGCGGTGTCAGCCGTGATTCTGAAGGATGAACTCTTCGTCTATGTGTTCAGCGCTGGCGTAGCGATGACAGGTTTACTGTTTCTGGCAGACTTGCAACCATCGCCGCAGCGCTTCTGGGAAATCGCTTCGCCGGCGACGATGCTCGTCGTGCTGGGTTTGATCGGCATTCATCTGGAACGTGCGTTTGTGATCGGGGAAGGACCGTTTACTCGAGCAAAATTCGGGATGGCGTTTTTTTGGTCAGGGCATGTGCAACTGGCGGTGGGGCTGATTCTTGTACTGGCAGCTCAAGTGGCTGGGGACTGGCTGTATCCTTTCTGGTTTAAGCCAGTCTATGAAGCACTCCACGCAACGCCATCGCCGATTTGTGACAGGCTGCGGTGGCTGGGGCTCGTTCTGGTTCTTGCCGGAACTTATGGTTATGTCTATTCAGATCTGGCCGTTCGTAAACGCGGTATTTTCATCCATGTCGCTGCCGTTACGGTGTTGTGGGCTGAAGTATTGGTCGTCAGGATTCTGAATCTGAAACTCGGTGTTGATGCGATTATCGCGATTCTGGCAGTGACGTCGCTGCTGAGTCATCTGACGCGTCATCTGTTGGGCAAAGACAATCCCTACACTCGTTCATTGCCGGTGTTTGGACTTCTGCTCGGATTGCTGCCAGTGCTGATGGGCGTTGTCGTCTATCTTGATCACTTCGGACTGCAGGCCGTGTGGGCCGACGAAGCGCCGAGATGGGCATTTGTCGGAGCAATGTTACTGACCGCTGTGGCATGTCGAGTCGGCGCGCATCTGTATCGAAATGTGTCGCCGAGTCTGATGACATGGTACTTCTTTGCCACCGGTGCGGCACGATGGTTGCGGCTGTGGCGACACTGTCGGCGTTGGGTTTGAATCGCTGGCAGAGTCATGCTCCCATTATGATGCTGATTCCGATTGCGTATCTTGTGGCCGCAAAGTTGTACGGCGACCGATCACCAGCGAAACCACTGCTGTGGGTGGCGCATGCGTCGGCTGGTGTGATGCTTGTTTCTTCTTTGGCATCGGCCTTTGAAGCGTTTGGAAGCGGGCCGGATGTTCGAACTTTGCATCTGTCGCTGGCATTGTTCTTTGCTGAAGCCGCCGTATTCTACGGACTGGCAACATCTTTTCGACGTCAGCAGTGGTGCGTTTATCTCTCCAGCTTTATGGCCAGCGCCGCGTTCTGGCAGGTGTTGGCATATTTTGCATTGGGCACTCAGGCATACATCCTGGTATTCGCGGTGATCGGTCTGGGAATGCTCATTGCTTATCGGATGTCGTTGCTGGAACAAACGGCAGCCGCTCCACTTGCGGAAGCATTGTTTCAATCGGCGAATGCCGTATTGAGTCTGGCATTCATTTCATCCGTATTTTACGGACTCAGCCGCA
>JBDNFT010000494.1:0-4878 GCA_041689695.1 Planctomycetaceae bacterium
AATGGCATTGTGTACCTTTCAAGTTGTTGTTCGAAATACCGCTATACGCCTTCGTCATATCGGTACGGATTAAAGTGAATGTATTCCCAATGGCGGTACAGTTCGCTCGTGCGTACGAGTTGTTCGTGAATGCCATCAACGGCGATTTTTCCTTCATGAATCAGAACGATTCGCGAACATTTTTTGACCGTTGAAAGTCGTGTGGGCAAAAAGATGAGCGTGCGATTTCCCGAAATTCGCTGGTAAGCATCATCCAGCAACGATTTTGTCGCAGCATCCATAGCCGTTTCAGGTTCTTCAATCACCAAAATTGCGGGCCGACGTACAATCGCGCGGGCAAGGCTTAATCGGAATATCTGTCCGCGATCCAGCGTCACGCCGTGCTCGCCCAATAGGGTTTCGTATCCTTTTGGCAATGTTCGCACAAAGTGATCGGCATGGACCAGCTTCGCAGCTTCAAGAGCCTGTTGGCGGTTAATATCGCTTTGCCCGCAGGTGATATTCTCCAGAACTGTCGCGTTGAACACAGGGTCGTTTCCACACACCATAATCGATTCTGCTCGAAGTGATTCCAGCGTCGCTAATCGTGTGTCGCGGCCATCAATCAGAATCTGCCCCTGATCGGGATCGACAAATCTTGGAATCATGCTGGCAAGGGCGAACGCTGATTCCCGCTGTAGTGACAGCAAGGCGATTGTTTCGCCGAAGCCAATTCGCAGATCAAGACCTCGAATCAAGCCCGGGCCAGGAGTTGGGGAAAATACAACTTGATCAAAGACGAGGCTCCGAGACATTGGTTCCAGAAATGCGGCACCTGGAGCTTGGCTAACCAAAGGAACGCGATTGATGAAGGCAGTGACTTCCGCAGCATGCACGTTGCCTTCAGCTCGGAACGCATGCACATTTTCGAAGCGGGAAATGGCTAGAGAAAAGAAGAACAAGCAGCCAGCAATGAGCAGCCCGGCAGTGGCGTCGATGGAACCATCTCGCACAATATGAGTGACCAGAAAAGCGGCCGGAATGGTAATCAGCAGCAGGAGTAACATGCGGCGAATCCAGATGCCGACATTTTGCTGTCTTATCACCTGTCGGCAACGATCGCGATATTGAGTCAGATTGTTTTGAAACTGTTCATGCTCAGCCTGCTCCATACCGAAACCCGTCACGATGCGGGTTTTTCTAAGTCCCTCAGCCATCCGCGCTAGACCTCGTTTGACCTGTTCAGTCAAAAGTCGAAGTGATGAATCACTGCGTTGTGCTTCGTATCGGATAGCGATTTGAAGTAACAGTAAGGGCACAAATGTTTCCAGTGCGACGCGCCATTGAGTCAGCAGTGCCACTGATAAAACGGCCACAAAGTCGGTCACGGCCAGCAGTACGGTGCTACCCCAGCGGCTGCCCGCAGTTTCCAGGAACACTGTCGACTCTTTGAACAGCCGGTCAGCGGTGCTGGCATGGGTCCCGGAAAAATCGGACGGCTCCAGTCGAATGGATTTGCGGTGAATGTGCTGTCGCAGTTTCTGGACTGAAGCAGAAATTCGGCTTTCGACAACTGCGTCTGTGAGGGATCTGAATGCCCACCGCAGCACAACCAAGAAGCAGATTGCAAGCAGCAGACTTAGAGCTGCAGAACCAGTGGATTGCAAGAAGGTCGCGGATCTGATGACTCTTGAAATTGCGCCACCTGCAGGATGAGCAGCAATCTGTTCTGCGAGATTCAAGAGCCCCGTCGTTCGGTCTGCAGTTGACGTGTTTGCAGCATCCACATGGATCAACAGCCAGAACAATCCAGCAGCACAAGCCAGCGCAGAGGCCAGTGAGAGGGACGACAGCAAAGCCCACACAGACGCGGGAAGATACTTCCACTGTGTGAGTGATCGGAACGAAATGATTCGATCGAAATTCTGGACGTTCGGATCGGACACGAAATCTGCCTCCGATGACTAAGGGTTTGCGCCGTGATCAGCCAAACCGCAAGTTAGTCTCGAAAGCCGGCAATCACAACGATCAAACGCGATACACCCTGAGAATTCAAACCTTGGTTACGACATGACCGGACTTCAACGGACGTGGATTGCCCAATTTGTTCCGCCGAACATTCATCAGGCCAGGTCGCGGTCTTCAAACAGGATAAAGCCCAGCAACATCATGGCTGCGATATACGCCAGTGCGTAGATCAGGCTGAACCCCAGATAGTCCTGAGGCACGATGCGCCCAGTCGCGACAGCCGACGAAACGTTAAAGGATGACAACGATGGCACAACCATCGAGATCAACCTTGCCATAAAGGTTACGGATTCGTTCGCTTCCCCGGCGACGCTCCTGTTGACAATCACTTCGGTCAAATTTCCGATCACAAAAACGGCGAAACAAATCACAAGGTTCATCACCATGGGTAAGCGCGTGGCGACGGTGACGGCAATGGCTCCCAGGACACAAACCTGTAGGAACGCCAGAGCAATACCTGGCATAACCTGTCCGACAATCTTCATACGATCGGGATGTGGAATTGGCAATTCGACGCCAGCGACTTCGTTCCATTGCCAGCGTGGCGTGACTTCTTCTGAGCTTTCTCGCTGGTCATATCCGACTTTGAAGAAGATCAGAACGGTGAAAATAGCTGTCAGGATGACGAACATCCAGATGACTGCCTGCACGATTCCAACGTATTTTCCTAGAATAAACTGACGACGGTCGATCGGCTTGCTCAGCAGCGTCATGGCCGTTTTGCCTTCGATGTCGCCTGTAATGCTGGTCCCGGCTGTCCAGATTGCCAGCAGTGCGCCGGAAATCATCAGCGTCGCGAGACCGCATTCGTTAAGCATCTTGACGTCATCGCCCTTTTCCAGGGTGAAAAACGGCATGACGGAGTTCAGGATCAGCACTGCGGCCGAAACGACCAACAGCAGAATGAACAACGGCTGACGAATCGCTTCTTTGGTCGTGGCTCTTGCGATCACGCCAATGCGGGTGCTGTATGCCAATCCGACCAAAGCCACCAACAGTCCGAACACGGTTAACCATGTCCATGTCCAGTCGGTTTCTTTTACATCGACGGTGATTTGAGCGAGCGTCAGGCCAAAATTCATCACAACTTTACTTTCAAATTCGATCCGAAAAACAACAGCCCTTACAGCGCATTTTGAGCCGCATGGACTGCTACGCTGGTTCAGCTAAAGTCGTTTGAGATTTCTGGCGACGACGAAAAACACTGGAGAAATCTGTGTTTTCGGCGTTTGAGGCGGGATGTTCGTGGCTGGTTATGATGTGAGCCGCAGGCGCTAGCCTCGGGTTTCGGCACGAACGGTGTTTTTACTGCGAAAAGCCCGACGCTAACGCGTTCGGCTCACACAAAGTGGCGTTTTCCAGTTAGAAAATGCCTGCGAATATGACGTGATCTTCCGCGATGATCGTCTTGTCCGGCTCGGAAAGGGCATGATTTGATACAGGTTGAGTTTCCTGAGCGTGTTGCGGTATCTCACTTCCTGGGCCATGCGGTTGCGTTGGATTATGTTGCCACCATGCCTCGGCACTACGCCATGTCCAGTCATTAGCACATGCGCACATATCGAGTGCTTCCTCGAGCTCTCTGGGATTCTGAAAGCGATCGGCAGCGTTTTTACTCAAGCACTTGGAAATGATTGCAGAAAGGTCAGGCGGAACATCAAATCCCAGATCCTGAATTCGAGGCGCTTCGATCGTGGCGTGTGCGACAATCAGCATGGCTGCGTTATCATCTTCAAAGGGAACACGCCCCGTCAGAAGATAGAAACCAACAACGGCCAGCGAATATAAGTCTCCGCGACAGTCCGGTTTCTGGCCTCGCGCCTGTTCTGGGCACATGAATCGTGGAGACCCTTGCAGTCCACCGCCAGTGCAACAGATCAGATCGTTACCAAGTCGTGCGGGGCGAACCAGACCGAAGTCCAGCAGTTTTGCGACGTCGTAAACGTGGCCACGCTCCGCCAGAAAAATGTTGCTGGGTTTAACGTCGCGATGGACAAGGCCGCAGCGGTGGGCTTCATGCAGTGCGCCGCAGATTTGTCGAAGGATATAAACGACGCGGCCTGCCGGCTGCGGTCCAAACTGTTCGACAAGTTGGCGCAGGTTTAATCCCTGCAGATATTCCATTGCATAGTAAAAGGTGCCATCTGGTGTTCGGCCATAGTCGTATACCTGCACTGTGTTCCAATGAGTCAATAATGCGGTCGATTTAACCTCACGTTCAAAGCGAGCCAGCATTTTGCGGTCTGAAGCTTTGTCTCGCTTGATGAGTTTGATCGCGCATTTTCGCTTCAGTAGCTGATGTTCTGCCAGATAGACGTCTCCCATACCGCCCGAGCCGATCAGTTCGTGCAGTATGTATGGACCAAGCTGTCGTTGATCACGAATTCTTTGAAGCAGTTTTCGATTGACGAGGCAGCCGTAAATCGCGAATCCAAATCCAACAACCAGTGTGGCTGCGTTACTCAGGATAAAGTGACCAAGGACTGCGTGTTGCTTCTGCTGAACTGCAAAACTGTTCTTTACCAGGAGTTCGATCGTCAGGCCAGTGATCAGGATGACGCTCAGAACAGATATGTGCAACCACGGTAGACTTGCCCGCCAGACTTTTTGTCCGGCTGATGACGCCGAAACTGATTCATTTGCGATTCCGGAATTGGAACTCGACAAACCTGTTTCAAGCGTGCCGTCGTCTGAGACATTGATGTTTCGATCTGATTGAGTCAGGGTTTTTAACATTAGGGGCTCTAGGATTACGGCGAATTCTAAGTTTGATGCAATGTCCGGTTACAAAGCGATTGAGTCAATTTTGCACAACAACGCGCTGTCACAATTTTGATTCAGACCACGCAAATCTTAGATCGCAATCATCGA
>JBDNFT010000495.1:0-3720 GCA_041689695.1 Planctomycetaceae bacterium
GACGATCGAATTGATTTTCGAGTCAGCGGGACCAAGGCATTTCCGGTCGATGATGCCAGCATCGACACGATCTTCTCCTACGACGTCTTTGAACATGTCGAGCATCCGGCACCGATTCTGGAAGAGTGCTATCGAGTTCTGCGACCGGGCGGAAAGCTGCTGATCGGAACATGGGGATGGTATCATCCTTTTGCACCGCATCTCTGGTCCACAATGCCTGTTCCCTGGGCGCACGTTGTGTTTTCTGAAAAGACGATGCTGCGGACATGTCGACGCGTTTACGAGTCGGACTGGTATGTCCCGAACATGCACGATTTTGACAAGGACGGTCAGCGTATTCCCGAGAAATACACCCACGAAAGTATTCCGACCAGCTTCGTCAACAAATATCTGGTCCGTGACTTCGAACGAACTTTTCGGCAGTCGCCGCTGAGGTATCAAATCTATCCGCAGGGTTTCCGATCCCGTTACGCGGCCTGGACGAAGCCATTGCTTCATGTGCCGCTGCTTAATGAATTCTTCACAGCCTATATCTGGGTTGTGCTTGAGCGTCCCGCACACCGGCCGATTCCGGCCAACTCACGCCCGAAAGTCGCAGACTTAATGAACGGCAAGCCGCTCGCCGTTGGTGATTTATGTTAAATGGCGGCAGCGAGCAAGAGCATAGACGAACGCATGGAAACTCAACCGGCAAACAGCCGTCCAATTGTGATGTAGACTTATATGAAACACCGCGCGGGAGCTCAAACCAGGCCATGCGGATTACCCCCTGAGAGGCGATCTTTAAGTGATTACAGCAAACCCCGTTTTTAATTCCCTGACATCAATTCTGAACCGACTGCATCCGCGCCGCAAAGCAAGCATGGTGTTGTCAAGAATCATGTCGCAGCTTGATCTGCGCGATCTTCCGTATGATGAAGGGGTCAACAAAAATCGGCGACAGGACGGCACGCGACATGTTTCCATCGGCATCTGGTTAATTCCGATTGAAGACACTCAAACTCCTTCAAATGTGGATACGTCACTCGCGATGCCAGCCGTCACCTGTGACATGCGCCGACAGGGCATTGGCGTGCTCGTGACCACAAATGTGCGGGCGACACGTTTCCTGGTCGCAGTTGCAGACCAGGACGAAGGCTGGCGATTTTTCCTGACCGACGTGCGACACGTATCAACACGTCCAGGCGGCTGGCATCAACTGGGCCTTGATGTTGTGAAAATCATCGATCTGGAATCACTTCAGATGATGCATTTTCGAAATCGGCTGCAAGCATTTTCTGAGCTATGATTCGATCACATCAAACATTCGTGACACAAGATCTTCATCCGGTGGATCTGTCAGCAACGTGACTGTGACACCGAGCACGATCGATGTCATCAGTCCCCAAATCAACGGATCGAAGCCTAGCAGGAAAATTGGTCGGAACGACGTCGGAGCGTTGGCCTGAGCCTGCATCAGTTGCTGCGCAATTCCAACCGCGTACAGCACCAGC
Source organism: Planctomycetaceae bacterium (assembly GCA_041689695.1). Classification (GTDB taxonomy): domain Bacteria; phylum Planctomycetota; class Planctomycetia; order Planctomycetales; family Planctomycetaceae; genus SXXK01. The sequence goes on from JBDNFT010000495.1 coordinate 1,494, forward strand.
ACCGTAATCGCTCCGCTCAGCATGCTGGTCAGAATGCCGCTGGAGTTCGCTCGTCGCCAATAACACGCCATCACTGCGGGAACCAGAAACGTCGCGGCCGCCCCTGACGTGCTGAAGACAATAAACGCCTGCAGAAATTGCACCGGGTTCCAGTTGATGGCGACCGACAAGACTCCGGCAAAAATCATCGTACACCATGCTGCGATGCGCAGGTGGTTGCGATCGGCCACAGGGTTGACGAAACGTTGATAGATATCCCGCACCACTGCCGACGACAACACCACCAAATACGAACTGACGGTCGCCATCACGGCACCAAACGGTGCTGCCAGAATTAGCCCGGCGACAAACGAACTTGCCGGCCATTTGCTTGTCGTCATCAATGCCAGGCGTGGGATGATCTCGTCGGTATGTTCAAGGTCCGGAATCAACGCTCGACCGCAGATGCAGATGACGATCAGTGGCATGTAGATGCCCATGTTGTAAAGACTCAACAGGTAAATCGATTTGCGAATGACTGCGGTGTCCTGACTGGCCATCAGTCGCACCAATCCGGCTGGTGTTCCGACGCCGCCCCAGACCCAGACAACAAAGAACGAAATCGCCAAAGACAGAGGCAGGAAATCGGGCGCACCTTCCACGCTGTTGTAGCCTGGCCCCGTCACATACCCTGGCCCGGTGTGCTTCAGCGATGTGAGTGAGGCGTTTTCCAGTCCGCCAACCGCTGTAAGCGATGCGTACAGCAGAATCATCACGCCAACGAACATCAGCAGGCTTTGAAATAAATCAGTCCAGACCGCCCCCAGAAAGCCACCGATGAGCGTATAACCTACCACGACAAAGGTAAACAGCATCAAGCCGATGTGATAGCGAGTGAGCGTAACAGTGACACCCGCGAAGCCGACGGTGTAGCTCGTTTCTGCTGCCGGTGTGATGTCTTCTGCAATTGCGATATCAGTCGTGTCTGGCCATGCAAGCTGCATCACGATCGCTCCCGCCTTGAACTGCGCGAACATCAGGAACGACATGTACAGCAACAGAAAGATAGTGCATGTCAATCCGACAGCAGGGCTGTTGAAACGCGTCCGAAACAGGTCCGGAACCGTGACAGCTCCGGTACGACGACTCAGATGGGCCAGACGTTTACCGATGATGCCGAAGCCGGTGATCGGGACCACCATGTAGCTGGCAATCCAAAGCCCGACGATCCAACCATGTTTGTAGACCAGCGATGGAAATCCCATGAAGGTCCCGCCGCTCTGCACGGTCGCCGTTAACGCCAGAGCCCATGCGCCCAGTCCACGGTTTCCCAGGAAGAAGCCTTTCATGAATCCGCCGCCCGAGGTCGCTCGGTTGGCTAAAATGCCAATCCAGACGGACCCGAGAATAAACAGCAGCAGCATGAAACTCGCACCGTAGCCCGCGCGCGGTGCGGGGGCATCGGCGGCGAAGAGCATGAACCAGTCAGCCGAAAAAATGGCCAGGGATTGCAACATAGTCTCCAGCATGCTTCAGCCTCCCAGTCCAAGGTCATCAGTATTCTCAACGTCTTCGCCAAGAGCACCGTCGCGGAACAGCAGAGCACTGAAAAGGCATGAGACAACGGTACTGGCACACCATGGCACGATGATCCCCCAGAAAACCCAGTCTGGAAATCCGTAGACGAATTTCAGATCTTCGACCGGGCGGTTGTAGCCCATCGAATAGCAGACGGAGATTGTCCAAACCATTGCGATCAGCCAGATGCTGACAACAAAGATCGCTTCTCGAAACGAGGAACTGACAACCGGGTCCTGTTGGCGTGTCATAGGCTGCAACCAAACTGGTGGGAAAAGACGGCGGGAAACATTGGGGCAGCGAATCGTAGCCAAACTTGCACAACATCGGAGCGATTCGACACAGCTTTTCTGCATATTCTGCGAACGTTGGACGGCAACAGGTGTCAACCGGCACAGGCATCCGTGTTGCAACCGCTGTCCGTGTCGGTTGAATTGTTTAACCCGTGGCCGCAGGCCAGGCTTGCACTTGTCGTTGCTTTGCAGCCTGGCCTGTGGCCACGGGTTAAACGAACTAAGCCTCAAACCTGGCGGCGTGACGTATACACAGGTGCGACGCCTGTGCTACGATCCTATGATTAACGCCTGCGACTTCCGCAAGGCATTGCATTTTCAAGAGGACGATTAAACTTGGGTGATCCAAAACGAGATTCGCTGAATGTCGCCAGCCA
>JBDNFT010000496.1:0-4176 GCA_041689695.1 Planctomycetaceae bacterium
AATGAACGCGGCCGAATTCGAACGCACCGGTGATGCCGAAACACAGACTCGAATTTCTCAATACGAACTGGCCTATCGGATGCAGACATCCGTTCCGGAAGTCATGGACATCTCAAAAGAACCCAGGCACATACTTGAAATGTATGGCGCTCAACCCGGATACGTGTCACCCGCCGAAAGCGCGGATGATCCACGAGTTCTATACAAAGGAGACGATCCGACGTTTCCCAACAACTGTCTACTGGCGCGGCGCTTGATTGAATCCGGCGTACGATTTGTGCAGTTGTACGACTGGGGCTGGGACCATCATGGTTCGTCTTTGGGAGAAAGCATTGACGAAACGCTGCCGATCAAATGTCAACAATCCGACAAACCCATCGCCGCTCTGATTAAGGATCTCGACCAGCGCGGCCTGCTGGAAGAAACATTGATTGTCTGGGGCGGCGAATTCGGTCGTACGCCGATGATGCAGAACAATGTTCATACGGAGCTGAAGAAGGGATACATCGGCCGAGATCATCATCCATATGCCTTTACAATGTGGATGGCAGGCGGTGGCATCAAGGGCGGACTGGCCTACGGCAAGACAGATGAATTTGGTTATTATCCGGTCGAAAATCCCGTCACGATCCGCGACATTCAGGCCACCATCCAACACGTCATGGGGCTAGACCCTTACCGATCCAGCTACATGTACCAGGGACTCGACAACCGCCTGATCGGGCCAACGGATGATGGTCGAATTCTGACAGATGTGCTTGGCTGAAATTGGCGGTCTGCTACTCAACCAAAGGCAACTCGTCGAATTCGTCCAATTCATCGCTGTCGCCATCGTCAACGCCATCGCCTTCAACAAAACATTCGACCAACAGGTCAATAAAGTCAGGCATGGATTCTGCGACCATTTCAAATTCAACGGTATGATGCCTGAACTGCATCACCCCCTGATGTTCACCGACCGTATCGACACAATAATAGTCGCCGTCGCCGGTTTCGCCGATCACCAGAAATGTCATCGGCCAGCAAAACTCGTGGCCATCCGGATTCAGAATGCTTTCTTTTCGCACTTCCAGATTCAGACGTAAAACCGCCTCCGGGTCGGCCAACAGTTCTGCTTCGGCCACAAAGCCCTCGGGATCACTTCCGGCATCCGCCCGAGGTACTCCAAGGAGTGCTTCTGGGTAGTCGGTGATTACGGCACGGCAGGCCGACGGTATCGGAGCCTGACAAAGATTTTCCAACTGCGAAATGGCATCAGAATTCATGGAGGCACTTACCTTTAATCTTTGCCGTAGTGTTTAACTTTTTCCCAGTATTCTTCAAACTTAAAGCCTGGGCTATTGTCGCCATCATGACACTGGATGCATGTACTTTCAACTTGCTTAAGTGTCACTTTGACTTCATTGATTGCGGCTTCATCGTTTCCGGCTTCAATGAATTCGATATGGCGATTCCCCGGACCATGACAGTTTTCGCATTGATTACCACCCAGCAGACCCTGGAGCAGTTTTTCGGAATCGTCTGTGGCAAATTCTTCGTTGATGAATCCCGTTTCATATCGAAAATACTGCTCCGGCGCCCAGCCCGTGACGTGGCACGCGATACATTCTGGATCAAATGTTCGTTTCACGCCACGCAGACGTGCGAAGCCCTCGTGTTCATTGGCCGGGTCAAGACTTTCAAACGCATGTGCATGTCGCGTATCTTTCCAAATAGCATGAGCCTCCGTGTGACATTCGCCACACTTGGCGGCACCAACAAATTTGGCCCCTGAAGGATGAGGCATCGCACGGTCCAAACTCGCCACAGATTCGGATTTAAGTCTGTCCTGATATGTCTGCATCAATTGCGTCATACGATCCGAATCAGCAAACAACTCGCCGCTTAATGTGACCAATTCAAAACGAACCGGATTCTCGGCATCTTCAGGATAGAGCCCAATCACTCCTGCGGTTTTGCCCTTTTTGCCGACTTCCAGCATCCGAACATGTCCAACCAATTCCAGTTCATGTTTGCCTTCGCCGAAACCGTTCGATCGCACGATGGCATCAAGACCCGGGAAATCCTCAGCCAATTTTTGCGATTCTTCCAGCGTCGTTTGAGCCAGCAGAATTCTGAACGTGACCGCCGCCGCATCGAAGTCTTTCAGAACAGCCGTCAACGCTTCATTGGGATCACTCCATTGCATCTCCGCGTTTTCTGCCTCCTGCGGTGTCATATCCGGGATGACCGACTTCCGTATCGTATCGCTCATCACACTTGTGACGCCGATTTTCACGCCATTGATTTCGAAAATTACTGAAGACAATGGAGTCCCCAGATCTTTCGATCCAAAGAAAGTCACGTTCGCACTCAGAAATTTCAGCGGCTCCTCGCCATCACTTAAATGTTGCGACAACAGATAGCCAGGTTCAAGTTTCAATTCTTCCGGAGCAAGCCCAAGTGCGACGTACTTGAGTTCTCGCAGAGCTTCCAGAGTTGTTTCGAATTTGAATTTGGCCTGTGTACCGGTACGACGTAAAACGCCGCCACCATCGATGCCGCGAACATCCCAGCCCAGGGAACGAATTTGGTCAAACAGTGATGCTCGACGCGACATTCCACCCAACTGATCCGCCGTGCATCCGCAAGGCTCAAAGTACCCCAGTTGCTCGCCTGTAATGACCAGGGCAACTTTCGGAGTTGGCCATGTTGGAAACGTCAATGGCGCCATAGGCGCGGCGACGTGCGATGCATCGCCGTGGGCTTCCGCTGCAGCCAAGTCACTCGCGGGACTGACAATTGACACAACGGCCGAAATTTCGCTGTCGGGGGTCGTGACATTTCCAGTTTCGGATTCCGCCACGTTACCAGATTCAGCGGCGTCGCCAGATTCAGCGGCGTCGCCAGATTCAGGCAGTCCCGACGTTTCGGCGTTCTGGTTCTGCATCATAAACACGACAACGATAATCGCGGCAGCACATACCAAAGAGAGCAGTGCCAGTATCGAACCACGCATTCAGCCTGTATCCTTCAAGAGTGCGACGTTAAAGATCTATAATAATTTTCCTGTACGGACGATAGTTCCCCGTTGTTTCGAAGTGAACCCCAAACGGCCCAATTCGTCCATTTGGTAGTCCCATTCAGCGAAAACCCAACACATTTCGATCACTTTGCGTATCCAGTGATTCAACAACTTCAGTTTCGCTGAATATCTCGTTAAGCCCGCCAACTGAAAGTAGACGAAGTTTGAATGGCCGGATCGATTCCGATACGATGCAGCCGCAACTTAAAGAGATCGATCTAATACCAACTCGAAGCACCAGTTTTGAAGTTGCGTTATTCGACACTTCTCGCGATCAGTTTGGCCGAAAACAAGGGTGTCTATCATAACCCGAAGAGTCAGCGAGGGATCTGTTGTGATGCAGCCGAAACCCAAAAACTCAATCCCTCACTTACGTTTCGGGTTGGAATAGTGGGAAACGGGCAACTTCAAAATTCAAGCATCAGGTTAGTAAAACTCACTCAATCGACAGCCTGCGTGCTTCCACGAACGTTCACAAAATTAACCAGTTTTGAGCCAACTATGAGCATCTGTAAGAAGGGTATTATCCTTGCGGGAGGTACCGGATCACGACTGTTTCCGCTGACACTTGGGATCAGTAAGCAGATGGCTCCCGTCTATGACAAGCCCATGATCTATTATCCCCTGGCCGCGTTGATGCTCGCCGGAATTCGGGACGTGCTTGTGATCAGTTCACCTCGGGATCTGGGCGGATTCCAGAAACTTCTGGGCGATGGTGCGGGCTGGGGCATGAAGTTTTCCTACGTCGAACAAGCAAAACCGGAAGGTCTGGCTCAGGCGTTTATTCTGGGAGCCGACTTTGTTGGCTCGGATCACGTCGCATTAATTCTGGGCGACAACATTTTCTACGGGAGTGGATTTCAGAAGATCCTCTATTCGGCCGCATCCAATGAAACCGGTGCCACGATCTTTGGCTACGAAGTTCGTGATCCAGAACGTTACGGTGTCGTCGAATTCGACCAGCAAGGCAAAGCCATTTCACTGGAAGAAAAGCCAAAGAAGCCGAAGTCAAATTTCGCGGTTCCAGGCTTGTACTTCTACGACAACTCAGTCGTGGAGATTTCTAAGAACCTCAAACCATCGATTCGCGGCGAACTGGAAATCACGGACGT
>JBDNFT010000497.1:0-2395 GCA_041689695.1 Planctomycetaceae bacterium
CGCGAGAGTTGAAACAGACGGCCCGTCGCCGTGGTTGATTGCGGGCTTGAGCATCGCGGCTCTATTGGTGAATCCGTTTCCAGGCAACTCGCTGCTTAGCCCTGTGACGCTGTATTCCGTCGAGTACCCGGCGATGCAGGCGCAGCGTCGCGTTGATATTGCATCGGCAGAACTGAATTTTGATGGTCGAGTTGATTATTACTCGGTGTTGAATCCAAGCGCGGCTCGATTGTTTGATCATTCGCAGGTGGCCGCGTTGGCACTACTGCTGATGAGTTTCGTCGTTCTGCTGCTGGCAAGAACTCGCCGAGATCTGGGTTTCCTGTTCGCGCTGTGTGGCATGACGGTACTTGCTATGAGTAAGGCTCATGAACTTCCGGAGGCTGCGATCGTGGCGGCGGTTGTGGCTGGGATTTCGGCTCAGGATTGGTATCGCCGGGCGTTTAGTCAGCAATACACACTGGACTCAAAAGAGCTGCTGTTTTCTCGCGGCGGACGTGCGGTCACTGTGTTGGCACTGGCTGGACTCGGATTCTGTGTGGTGGCGTCGCGCTTGCCTGGAGCGGCTCCGCTGGGCTGGGGTTATGACCAGGACACCAGAATTACGATGGATACGTTTGCAGCGCAATTAAAGGATCTTGATCCGGAAGCGAGGATACTTCACTCACGCCTTGAGCAGGGAGACCTGTTGATCTGGAACGGCCGGAAAAGTTTCGTCGATAGTCGGATGCTGCCGTTTGGCCGTCCAGGGGAAGCTGACGAAAGACCAGAGGATGCGAAGTCGATATTCGCAAAGCACAGGATCTTGCTGACGACATTGTTTCAGCCACCGCAGCCTCCGGAAGATAAGTCGCAAGACAAAGCGGAGCTTAAGAAGTTCGAAGAACTCATGTTTGCGAAGCGAGCTGTCTGCGAGTCGGCATTGAGCGATTTTAAAGTGACGCATGCGATGACGCGTCTGGCCCCGCCAGGATCGCCAGACTACACCTCGATGTACAATCTTTCTCAAACGGGACGATGGGTGCCCATAAGCGTCGAAGCGTCGTCTGCAATTCTGGAACGTGTCGCGGCAAATATGCCGGATGCGGAACGATTCAAACTCGAGCCGAACTGGGTTCAGCAGGCTTTTATGAATGTGGAAGCCGATTCATCCACATTGCGTGAGTTTGCGCGTGGCAAGAATTTCTATGAAAAGTATGTCTATCGAGTACGTGATTTTACGGACGAGAATCTTCGAATGGCCATGCATCATTCGACCCTCGCGACGCAGAGCTCAGCATTGGCTGTATACCTTTTTGGACAGATTGAAAAAGCCCCTTCACAAGCAGCCGCAGAAAACATTCGAGCAGCGGGAATTCGATCTATTCAGCAGGCATTTGCAAACACAAACCTTGGGATCCGACGATTGAACCTGGTTCTGGATAAATATCCGAATCAACCGCGAGCCTACAATCTGTTGGGACTTGCGTATTCACGATTGGCAGAACTGGAACAAATGGTGTCAGGACCGACTCTGGAGGAACGTATCAAGCAAATGCGTTACATGCAGGCGGTCATGGCCTATCGACAAGCCACCATTGCCGACCCGAATGATGACGCCGCATGGAACGGACTTCTTGGACTGTATCGTAACAACAATCGAATCGATCTGGCTTCAGATGCGATCGATCATTTGCTTCCGCTGCTGGAAGACAAACTGCAGGACACTACAAATCCTCAGGCCCAGGCGTTTCTGGACGAACAACAAAACATGCGTCGCGAACTTCGTGATATGGTGCGAGACAACACGAAACGCGTAGATGAATTTGTGGAAAAACAAGAAGTGCCTGAAAAGGAAGAAGACCATGCCAACCAGGTGATATCGCTGGCGCTAGAACTGGATGGATCTGGTTATGGTCTCGCGGCGTTGAAACTTCTCGACGACAAACAGGAGCTCATTCGGAAGAATCCGATGGGTTCAGTCACACAGGGCAAGTTGATGCTGGAAACCGGACGACTCGAAGATGCCTATCGTGACCTTGCCATGTTGGCCGATCAGGCGCGTCAGCAGCCACAGGCCATGGGTGGCGTGGAGTGGCAGTTTCCGACGGCCATGTCTCAACTGGCGATCAGCGATCTGACTTCTGCGTACGAAACGTGGACTCTGCAGTTAAAGGAGCTGGACAATGTCAGCAAAATGCAGGAACCCTACAGCGACGCAATGGCATCGTTGCCTTTGATTGCGGATGGAAACGTAATGATGAATGCCCCACTTCCGGTTTGGCCGCTCAGGCATGTGGATTCACTTGGGCTGACGATGGAAGTTCTGGCGAAATCTCGGGCTGACGTACTGTTTTTGCTGGCCATGATTCGCGTTGAAGAGGGCAATGTTGATTCCGCAAAACTTCTTTTGAAA
>JBDNFT010000498.1:0-2124 GCA_041689695.1 Planctomycetaceae bacterium
CAGCATCTACAATCCATCGCCGACAGTGCCGACGCCAAAAAAGCCGACAAGGCCAAGGCTCTGAAGGACATCACTCAGATGAAAAAAGACCTGAAGGAACTGGAAGACTACGAACGCAAAGTGATCTACCCTCTGGCCTCGCAACGCCTGGAAATCGACCTCGACAACGGCGTCAAACACAACTACCCGCTGTTCGGTGAAGCACTGAAAAAGATCCCCGGCCTGGATGCAAAGGAAGAATAAACCGTAGGATGGACATCCCTGTCCGTCGTGCGATTTGTGCCTCCTGAAGCTTGGAAGTGGGGCCGTGGGCCTCAAGAATACGCGAGTTGCCGGTAAATCCACCCGCGAATTGAACGAGAACGACGTAAAACTGTGTCCAGAGTGACATTTGCACGTGAAAGTTCACGATCGACTTGGCCGAAACAGATGTGTAGACTGTCCGCCCCAGTCAATAAATGACAGAACTCAGTCTGAGAACCAATGAAGGTCGAGCCAGGTACGTCTAACGCAGTCATCGTCGCACATCAGTTCAACCCATCTGTGGTGAACCAGTTGTGGCTAGTCGATAATGACATCGTTTCCCGCGACGAGTTTCAGGAAGGCTGTGTCTTCTCTGACATGGTCGTGAACGTCAACGCGAAGGAGTTTTCACTCTTTGTGTCCCCCGAGCAACTGCAGTTTGTGCCAAAGGTTGCGGAGGAAGCTGAAGGTGCGTTGCTTCAAAGAATCCTGGGTAAATTCGTGCAGTCCGTGCCTCATACTCCGTTCGCGGGGCTGGGGATAAATTTTGTGTGGATCGTTTCCGATGAAGATGTCGTCGGCCTGAGTCGAAAACTGTTCTTTCGTCAAGATGCCCCCTTGTACACGTCGTTTGATTCTAGGAATGCTCGATTTGGCGCGTACATGAGTAGGGACTTCAACGGCGGACGACTGAAACTGGACATCAAACCTGTCACAATGAAGCTTCTCGAAACCGGCGAGTCAGAAGACCGATTACAGTTTGCGTTCAACTTTCATTTTGATGTGCAGGCAGGCACTCTTGGGGCACAGCAAATATGCGAGTTCCTGAAGAATTGGGATGCCGCTGTCTCCGAGGCTAAGAATCTTATGACTATTGTTGGAGGTGTGTCATGAGTGCTGGATCATTGACGATGCGACGAGGCTTCCATGCCGACAAGTATTTGCCAGAGATTACCACTGGATTTGCAGATCTCGCGAAAGCGTCACGACTGACAAATTGGCTCCATCAAATTCTTCCAGGACAACGAGCCTCATCATTCCTACAAGAAGATGAGATTACAATGATCGACTCCGAGGCAGGTAAATGGTCTCAGGAGTTGCGTCATGCGAACGCAGTGCTCGTAACAGCGTTGATTGAAGCCTCTAGTATTGGATCAGAAAACGACTCGACCCGCCCAGTAACACTGACGCGACTTACTGGCCTTACGGCATCCGCAACAGCGGCGACCAATCCGTTTAATGATGTTAGCATATCTGAAGAGCCAGTCGATTTTCACTGGTCAAAGGCGCATTATCGGATTCACCAATTGGTGCGGGAATTCAGCGAACAGACGCATGCCAATTATTGAAGCCGTAAGTTCTGACGTGCCACTCTCGCAGGGCGATGTGTTGTCGGAAGTTAAACTCTTTTCGACTGACGCGGCGGGCGAAAATGCGATTGCCTCAAAAGCTCGTTTTTGCCTGGTCATGTCGAGACCGTGTGGTATCGCTCACAAGTCGCTCATCACGGTCGCTGCTATCGACGAGTTCAAGATTTCGCTGGCAAATAAGGTTGAATCTTTCGATGAACTTCTGGCAGTCATGACGTCGATGCGTGATGGCATTCAGAGCCCGGATGTGTTTTATCTGGGACCTCTTCCGAGTTTTAACGAGCGATATTGCGCCCGCCTGGAACAGCTTCACTGTTTGGCCTTGCCGCAAGGAGAGCAGCGGTGCGTGTTCGTTTCAAAACATCGGATAGGACGACTGAATATTGATTTTTGCCGAGACATGCATCTTCGGTTTTTTCGCGCCTACGCTAGTTTGGGCTTTGACGATCATGGCTGGTTTGCGACTGAAGACCTGAAGTCTCTTCTACAGTTTGCTGATGGTGATCTTTCA
>JBDNFT010000499.1:0-4677 GCA_041689695.1 Planctomycetaceae bacterium
GATCCGCCCTCCAGCGTATCCACAGACTGACGAATGCCGAGAAGACTTTCAATCATGTCGCGAGTCTTCCCAAACGCCATCTCCACACCGAACATCTGGTCCCATCCCTGCAGCAGATACGACACCTCGCTCTCCGGAAGCTGCAGGACGCTGCAAGACTCAATCTCCTGCAGACCGCCGCTCCGATTCTTGGCAGCGCTTTGCAGATGGCCACGCGACTCAACGGCAACCTGCTTGTTCGTTCCTGGCGACGCCTCACAACTTCTCGCTGGTCCACTCGCATCGCCGTAACCACGGCCGCAGTCGCAAGAGCAGCCGTGCTGTGCATGCCGTGGCCATATTCGATGAACGTGTCGTGTACGCTGGAACCCATGACCCGCCGCATCGTCAGTGCGCCGTACGACGGATTGTTGGAAGTTTCGATGACAGAACCCGGTAGCGTCGTTCAGCAAGGCCCGATTCTGGCTCGCATGGACGCACGTGAAATCCGCTGCGTCTGGAACTTGCCGTGCCAGCGGAAGACTATTTCAACATCAAATCCGGCCAGGCGGTGACGGTGTCGTTCGATGGCTTTGTTGGTGAAAACTTCGAAGGAACGATCCTCAGAATTCGACCTCGTTCAGAAGTGCGTGACGGTAAAAATGTTTTTGTCGCTGAAGTTGAAGTTCAGAATTTTGATTTCCGACTGCGGCCCGGGATTCAGGGGTTTGCCACGATCACCGGCGACAAGCATTCCATCGCCTGGAACACGTTTCATAAAGCCTGGGAATCCCTGTGGCGTACGGACCCGACCGCGATTCTGGCCGACAGCGACTCCATAGGGAACGCCAATAGTTCTCTTGTCGCACGGTCTCGTCAATCTCGTCCGCAGCGTTCAGATGCTGCGCAACTGGCCAATCGAACGGACTCGGATCTCAAGCAGGATGTTCCGCCAGAAGACAAGCGGCCTCCCGCAACTCGCATGGCTGAAGCTCCGGACGCACAATTGAGGATTCAATGAGCGGTCTCGGCCAAAACCATTCGCCGCACGCTGGTCTTGCCACCGGAGAATTGGGAAGTCTGCGTCTGCTGCTGCGCGAAGATTTGGTGTTTTCGCTGCAATGCTTTGCGGGTGAAACCTGTTACGTCATCGAAGACCCCGTACATTCGGCCTACTTCCGCATCGGCCGCGCCGAATGTACATTCAATCTTTACTGAATGGTAAAAACACGGTCAGTGATGTGATCGCAAAAGCCGCCATCGCCCTCGGATCGGACGCACTTTCCGAACAGGAAGTGTCCACGATCTGTCGCTGGCTGACGCACAATCATCTCGCCGGAACGCAGCAGTCGGAGCACGGTCGTCGGTTCAGCGAAGTTCAGAAAAAGTCCGAGGCGGGACGGTGGAAGAAACTGCTCAGCCCACTGTCACTTTCGATGAATCTTGGCAATCCGACACCCGTGCTGTGTGGACTGCTGCCGCTCTTTGGCTGGTTGTACCAACCCACTGGCTGGCGAATTCTGGTCAGTGCCTCACTCATCTTTGCGGCTGAACGAATGTTTCATGGAGCCGGCTTACCGCTCGCTCTGTTAACCGGCGCGGCATGAATACTGATTCCGCTTGCTCGCGGGCTGAAGTACGTCGTATCTCGCAATCTTTCCGAACGCCCGTCGCGAATTCGATTTGCCAGCATCTGTTTGGCAACCTTCGCCACGTTTTATTTTGCAGGCCGCAGTGTGCTCTGGCCAGAAGAACTTGTTCTGACAGCAATTGCTGACTATGTGCCGTCAGAAACAGTCCGCTGCACGGTACCTGGATTCGTCTCCAGCGTTTATGTTCAGCCGGGCCAGTTCGTCAACGAGGGCGACGTTTTGCTGGAGCTATCTAATCCAGATTTCGATGCCGAAGTCGCCGGGTTGCAAATTCAGATTGCTCGTTCTCGGGCGCGGCGTCAATACTTTCAGGGCAGTGAAGATGTCGCATCGTGGCAATCCGAAGACGTAAATCTGGAATCGTTGCAAATGAAACTGGTCGAAAAGCTGCCGCAACAGAAAGAACTCACCGTGCGTGCGCCTGGTTCCGGCGTCGTGATTGGCGACGAACTGTCCAATCTGCCCAGCCAGTTTCTAGCGGCGGGCGATTCGATCTGCATCATTGGCAACGCTTCAGAAAAACGCATCAGGATCGTCGTGGCACAGGACGATATCGAGTCCATTCTGGAGCAACAGGGCCAATCCGTCATTGTGCGTTTTCGTGGCTCCGCATCGGAATCCATCGCAGGCAAGCTTGGCGATATTGAACCACGAGCATCGACGCATCTTATTCATCCCGCATTAGCCAGCACCGCAGGCGGCCCGCTGGCGGTACACGCAATGCCAGTGACGGAATCTAATCAGCAGCCAACATGGGAACTAACTCACCCCAGCTTCGTCGGCACCGTCGAAATCCCCGAAGACATCCGCAACCGCTGCGGCGCGGGACAACTCGCGACAGTTCATATCCATGTTTCCCGCGAAACAGTCGCTCAGCGAATCGCGTCGAATATCACGGACTGGATCGACTTAAAGCGAGGGACCAGGAATTAGGCAATCCTGGCGCATAAAAAAATCTCGCTGTCGTGGCCTGACAGCGAGATTCTTGCAGAGAACTGCAGATTGAGCGGAGAGAGGGAGATTCGAACTCCCGGTACCTTGCGGTACGCCGGTTTTCAAGACCGGTGCAATCGGCCACTCTGCCATCTCTCCGGGGCGGATGCTATTGCGATCCGCGAGTTGTGTCAACGACGACTCAACCGGAACAGACACAAAGACGGCAGACTGGTTCGATTTGAGAAAAAATCAGGCCGCGCGACGCTGTGGAATCGGTGTCGCAGTTGGGAATGCGAGCGTCGCCTGGCCTCCCAGTGCGTTGCTCAAACCTTCTACAATTCGGTCCAGATGGGCTTCCGGCAGTTCGGTGTAGATAGGAAGTGACAACACCTCGGCAGAAGCACGTTCCGCTTCAGGCAAATCGCCCTTTTCGTAACCCAGATATTGGAAGCATTCCTGCATGTGCAGCGGAATTGGATAGTAGACCGCACAGCCGATCTGCTGTTCCTTCATGGATTTGATCACAGCATCACGGCGTCCACCGGTAATGCGTGTCGTAAACTGATTGAAGACGTGACGACGATCTGGCAACACACCTGGAAGAGTGATGGCATCCGTCAGGCCGCGTGCTGAGATCAGTTCCTGGTATCGAGCGGCATTGCGAGTTCGCCCTGCCGTCCAGGAATCCAGATGTCGCAATTTGACTCGCAGCACGGCGGCTTGCAGTGCATCAAGACGGCTGTTAAATCCGACTTCGACGTGATTGTATCCGCCTTTGTCTCCGTGAACTCGCAGACGTTTCAGACGTTCAGCAATTTCAGGATTGTCGGTCGTCATAATGCCGCCGTCGCCAGCGCCACCAAGATTTTTCGTTGGGAAAAAGCTGAAGCAGCCAATCGAACCCAGCACGCCAGCTCGGCGACCTTGATATTCGGCACCAATGGCTTGTGCTGCGTCTTCAATAATCGGAATGCCATGAGCAGCCGACAATCGCCACAGTGGCTCCATCTCGGCACACTGCCCGAAAATGTGAACCGGCATGATGGCTGATGTCTTCGACGTAATGGCACGCTCAACTTGTTCGGGGCAGATATTGAAGCTATCAGGCTCGATATCGACAAGAACCGGAATCGCACCAACGCGGTGAATTGCACCGGCTGAGGCAAAGAACGTGAATGGGCTGGTGATGACTTCGTCGCCTGGTTTCACGCCAGCGGCCAGCAACGCCAGGATTAACGCATCGGTGCCAGAAGCGCAGCCGATGGCATATCGAGAATCGCAGTAGGTTGCGATTTCCTGTTCCAGCAGTGTGACTTCTTCACCCAGAATGAAGCTCTGATTTTCGAAGCATCGATCGACGGCTTCGCGCACTTCATTTCGGATCGTCTGGTACTGGGCGACCAGATCGATAAATGGAATCGGCTGAGACGATTCCGCAGTGAGAGCGTGTGACTGTGTTACTGACATGAAGCGACTCCATTCGCTGCTGTAGATCTTACGATTCAGGCACGGCCCGAATAGTGGTGGGAAAGTATGGCTTCTGCGCGGGGAATGTCAATACGAACGAACCGGCAATCTATGCCGATAAAGGCTTGCCATCGAACAACTTACAGCCCTTGCAGCCGCCAGAACACGCTCTGTCCTTATCGACTGAGACGGCTGGCAAGTTGGGGCGATAATTCCGGATTTTCAGGCACGGGAAAATTCGACAGCTATAGCAGGGGCTCGGAAAATGTCAGCAGATCCTTGAAATACGTGCGAAACCGACCACCTCGCAGACTGCCAGAGACTGCAAGTTCAGACATTTGAGAATTTGCCAGAGTCGTTTCAGTCCATTTTCCACCCGCAATTCTGGCGTCATCCAGAAACAGTCCCTTCGTTCGAGACGTCTTGAGCGGGCAGGCGGATTCCCACAAAATTCGAGGCTCGCGACCGCACTCGATCGCTACGACTCGGCGATCGGACGGGCTAGTTTGTTCCAGTCCAAGTAGCCACGTGGCCGGCAGCGGATCGGCAGTTTCACCGGAAATTCGGCTGAGATCACCATAGCAAAACGCCAATTTTTCATTGTCCTTCCGCACTTCAAAAAAGCCCCGCGCAACTTTACCGA
>JBDNFT010000500.1:0-12436 GCA_041689695.1 Planctomycetaceae bacterium
AGATTCCGTACGTGATGAGTCTTGGCGCGTTGGACATGGTGAACTTTGGAGCGAAAGAAACGGTGCCGGAGCGTTTTCGGAATCGCCAGATGCACGTTCACAACGCGAATGTCACGCTCATGCGCACGACCGTTGAAGAGAACCGCCAGATCGCCAACTGGATCGCCGACAAGCTGAATCGAACAGTATCCTCCGTGACACTGCTCATTCCAGAAAAAGGCGTTTCAGCAATCGATGCTGATGGGCAGCCGTTTTATGATCCCGCAGCGGATGCGACGTTGTTTGATGAACTGGAATCGCGTGTCAAACAAACTGACTCGCGTCGGATCAAACGGCTCCCGCTGCACATCAATGATGCTGAATTTGCCAACGCACTTGTGATTGAGTTTCAGCGACTCTGGTCAGCACGGCGAATCCAGCCGCCACCGAGCACTCGATCACCGTCATAGAATACCGCCGCTTGCCCCGGCGCGACGCCGAAGATCGGCTGATCGGGATAGACCGTCACCGAGTTGTTATCGCCGGGCTCGATCACGCACGGTTCAGATGTCTGTCGATATCGAACTTTCACCGCACACGTCATGCGCGATGTCGGTCTATCCGAAAGCCAATTGCAGTCCACAGCGCTGATGACGGTTGTCGCCAGATCTTCGCGATGTCCCAGCACAACCTGCCGAGACCCTGGACGGATTTCGATCACGAAACGTGGTTCACCAAACGCCAGCCCCAAGCCTTTGCGTTGGCCGACTGTGAAGTGTTCGTAGCCTTCGTGCGATCCAAGAACGTTTCCCTGCATGTCAACAAATTCGCCTTCCGTGCCTTCGTGACCACGGTAGCGTTTCAGAAAACCAGCGTAGTCCTGGTCCGGCACAAAGCAGATTTCGTACGAATCTTTCTTGTTGGCAACTCGCAAACCTGAATCTCCGGCGAGTCGGCGAATGTCGGGCTTTTGAAATGTACCAATCGGCAGCAAGACATTCGGCAACAGCTCGCGACGGATGCCGTAGAGAACATACGACTGATCTTTGTTGTCATCAAACCCGCGGTACAGTCCCCATTCGTTTGTAGTTTCGTCCTGCAGAATACGAGCGTAGTGGCCCGTCGCGATGTACTGCGCGTCGACCTGCTGAGCGAACTCCCACAGACGTCCGAACTTCAGCCAATTATTGCATTGGACACATGGATTCGGCGTGCGACCGGCAAGATATTCGTCCGCGAAGTAATCCTTGATCTTCAGGAACGCGTCATGGAAATTCAGCGAATGGAAGGGAATTCCCAGTCGATCGGCCACACGTCGCGCGTCGGCGGCGTCTTCTGAACTGCAACAGCCCTGCCGATTTGATGCTGGATTTGCAATCGGCAGCAATCCCGTCGCTGGCACCGCGCAGGCAGACTCCGTTTCACCGGACCGCATAAACAGCCCGATGACTTCATATCCCTGCTCATGCAGCAGAACTGCCGCAGCGGAACTGTCAACTCCGCCACTCATTGCTAAGACAACACGTTCGCCCACTTACGTCTCCTGTTCTGAGAAAGTCCGCCCCGCCCTTGTTCCGAGGCTCAATAACTAAATCCATTCTTCCGCACATGTACAAACGGCTCAAACTGTGACGGATCCTTGTGGCTGATCGCATTCGTGATTGTCACTAACAGAATTCGATGATCGCCCGCATCCATCTGACCACAGACAGTGCCTTCAAGCGTTGCCATTGCAGATGACAAGGCCACCAGTCCATTGTTCGCTGGAATCAGGTCAATGCCTTCGAATGCATTTGCATCCGGCTCGAAACCTTTCGAAAAGTGGCGAAACAACGTGTTGTCGCCCTTTGGAACCTGATTCAGTGTCACGGGCGATCCGTCTTTGAGCCAATCGATCAGGTAACGTGATTTGTTGACCGCGATTGTGACTTGAGGCGGATCAAAGGATGCCTGCTGAACCCAGCTCGCGAGCAGTCCCGTCCTTTGTCCAGTGCCGTCACCGGCAACCAGAATGAACACTCCACTGGGGACTCGGCCGAGGACTGGAGCGATGCGTGATTGAAGTTCTGGATTTGTCATTTCGTAGTGGTCCGCGCAATGAGAGGGTTTAGAATCGTAGGATGCGTGCAGCGGAGCGAAACGCACCCAAGGGAAAGCATGATAACTGGTGTGTTTCGCTCCGCTGCACACACCCTACATAAATCACAAACATCGCATCGCGGCCTCTGGCAAAACGCCTCGCACGATTTCTACATGCCCTATCCGTGACGGCAGCACAAAACGCAACTCACGACCTTCGGTCTTTTTGTCCAACATCATACACGCGACGATGTCATCATGTCGATCACGCAGATCGGCCGGTACGGAAACAGGCAGCTTCAGTTCTGAAAGCAGTTTCTTCTGCCGCCGAGTGTCTTCAGCCGTGATTCGACCAAGCGATTCCGCCAGCCGACTTGCACAGATCATGCCGATGGACACAGCTTCACCGTGCAACAATCCGCCGTATCCCGCCAGAGCTTCAAATGCATGACCGAATGTATGACCGTAGTTTAGGATCGCTCGCAGCCCCTTAGTTTCGTATTCATCCTGACTCACAACGTCCGCCTTCAATTCGCAACTGCGGCCAATAACATGACGCAGCACATCCGGATCTCGCGAATTCAAACCTGCGACGTTGTGTTCCAGATACGCAAAGAACTCCGCGTCCAGAATGACGCCGTACTTCACAACTTCGGCCAATCCGGAACGATACTCACGATCCGGCAGAGTATTCAGAGTCTCCAAATCGATGATCACGCCAATCGGTTGGTGAAACGCCCCGATCAGATTTTTCCCGCGTGGATGATTGATGCCCGTCTTACCGCCGACAGAACTATCGTCCATCGACAGCAACGTTGTCGGCACCTGTACGAATCGCAAACCGCGCGCGTAGGTTGCAGCGACGAAGCCCGCCAGATCACCTGTCACGCCGCCACCGACTGCCACAACAATCGTCTTGCGATCGGCCGTCATATCGACCAACTGATCGTACAGCGCCTGAGTCTGTGGGTACGACTTCGAATGTTCACCGGACGGAACGATGGTCGATTGAACGTCGGCACCAGCGGCCTGCAGACTTCGCTCAACGGCACGGCCATGCTCTTTGTAAACTGCAGAGTCTGCAATCATCAGAATTCGCAGGCCGTTCGCAGTGTCAAGTTTCAGCCAACCAGCCAGCAGCGATCCGGCATGCTTCGTGCCGCCCTCGTTGATCACGATGTCGTAACTTCGCGAACCGAGGTTCACGGAGACAATGCGGTCGAAGGTAGTTTGGTGTTTGGTCATATAGTTAATTCAGCGAAACCTTCGGCCACCATCTGCCGCAGGGCGCTGTCGATTTAATCGTAACCCGCTGCGTCAGCGAGGGATGCTTGGCGAAAAACTCAGGCCATTTTATCCCTCACTGACGTTTCGGGTTGTGAAAACCCATTAAATCGACAGCCCTCAGGGTTGAAAGGAATGAGTGTCGTCGGTCAGATACTCACCGCAACACATTCTGTCGCATTCGCGGCGAAATTCCGGAAAGCAAATCTCATGTTGGCTAAGCGTATCATTCCTTGTCTCGACGTTCACGCTGGCCGAGTGGTCAAGGGCGTGAATTTTGTCAATCTCCAGGATGCCGGAGACCCTGTCGAGATCGCCAAACGCTACGAACAGCAGGGTGCAGACGAACTCGTGTTTCTCGACATCACCGCCAGCCACGAACAGCGGGATATTATCCTGGACGTGGTCTCCCGCCCTTCTGAAGTGCTTTTCATGCCGCTCACTGTCGATGGCGGAATTCGTACCATGGACGATATTCGCCGCCTGCTGCAGGCCGGTTGTGACAAGGTGTCGATCAATTCCAGAGCCGTGACAAATCCAGAATTCGTCCGCGAGGCGGCTCTGAAATTCGGCAGTCAGTGCATCGTCGTCAACATCGACCCCAAACGCATTCAACGCGACGGCAAGGAATTCTGGGACGTACACATCAACGGCGGTCGCGTTCCGACGGGATTGGAAGCAGTCTCCTGGGCTCGCGAAGTCGAACGCCTTGGTGCCGGTGAAATTGTTCTCACATGTATGGACGCCGACGGTACCAAGAATGGCTTCGACCTTGAGATCACTCGTGCCGTCGCCGATGCCGTCTCAATTCCCGTCGTCGCCAGCGGTGGAGCTGGATCACCGGAACACCTCTATCAAGCCGTCACCACCGGCGGTGCCAGCGCTGCGCTTGCGGCGAGTATTTTTCATTACGGCACCTACACGATTGAAGAAACGAAACGCTACATGGCCGAACGCGGCGTGCCGGTGAGGTTGTAGTTTGTGGATGCTTTCCTAAATTCCGGCGAGCGGCATGCGTCAGCTTGCCGGTACCTTGCGACTCTTTCGTGTTTGTGACTCTTCCGTGTTTATGAGCCAACAACGCCATACGCAGGCCTGATGATTGCAGTATTGCCTCCAACTCGCGGCCCGACGCTAGCGCGTTCGGCTCACAATTCGGAGCAGCGATGCGCTGATGTCGAATCTTCTTTGTGAGCAAAACGAGTGCTGTCGCCCTGTTAACATTGCGGCGGCGTTGCTGGTCAGATACTTTGAAAAACCTCCGCTCTGCCCCACCGATGAAACAGTTCCCCCCAAGTCGATCCGTTGACTTTCCCGCCATACTCCGCCCATAATGTGTCAGCCATGCTATCTCGCCGACTACCTTTTACCTGCTTTCTGATCGCTAGCCTGGCTTCGAATCTGCTGACCTCAGGTCTTTCAGCGGAAGATGCGAAGAACAATTCTGACATTGAATTCTTCGAAGCAAAGATCCGGCCGGTGCTGGTCGCCAGTTGTTTCGAGTGCCATGCTGCGGATTCAAAAATTGTTCGCGGTGGTTTGCAACTGGACAGCCGCGATGCAAGCCTCAAAGGCGGTGACAGCGGACCGGCGATTCTTCCTGGCAAGCCTGAGGACAGCCTGTTGCTTCAGGCCCTGAAGCATGAGTCCGTTGCGATGCCGCCGGATTCCAAACTGCCGGATCAGGTGATCGCCGATTTTGAAGAATGGATTCGCCGAGGAGCCCATGATCCTCGCGAAGAGGTGAAGACCGGTAAGTTGAAACCTGTTGACTGGGAGACAGCAAAAAATCATTGGGCGTTTCAGCCAATCAGCGATGCTGTACCACCGACGACAGCTTCCAACTGGCCGCAGTCACCAATCGATCAGTTTGTACTGCATCGTCTTCAAAGTGAAGGTCTGCAGCCTGCAACAGCCGCAGACAAGCGCACGCTGATCCGACGAGCGACTTTTGATCTCTCCGGCTTGCCTCCGACTGTCGAAGAGATCAATGCCTTTCTGGCGGACTCAGCCCCCGACAGCTTTACTCACGTCGTGGATCGGCTGCTCGCGTCGCCTGCTTATGGCGAACGCTGGGGGCGGCATTGGCTGGATCTGGTGCGATATGCGACAACGAACGGTGCCGATGAAAATCACGGGCTGCCTGAAGCGTGGCGGTATCGTGACTGGGTTGTGCGAATGATCAATCAGGATCTTCCGATGGACCAGTTCATCACGCAGCAGCTTGCCGGTGACCTGCTTCCAGTCCCGTCCGACGAACAGCAGGCTGGTGATCTGTTAACTGCGACCGGCATGTTGGTCATCGGGCCAAAAATGCTGGCAGAGCAGGACAAGGACAAAATGGTCATCGATATTGTCGATGAACAGATCGACACTGTCAGCCGCACGATGCTGGGACTTACCATGGGATGTGCCCGATGCCACGACCACAAGTTTGATCCGATTGCCGCTCGGGACTACTACGCACTCGCCGGAATTTTCTACAGTACAAAATCGATGGCCAATCGTGAGTTCGTTTCGAAGTGGATGGAACGACCCCTGCCATCACTGGAAATTGAAGCAAAGCGGGTTGAACATCAACAAAAGATCGATGCGGCAAAGGCTGACCTGGCGCAGCTGAAATCTCCAGCCGACGATGAGACCATCAAGCAGAAGAAGGCAGCCCTCGAACAACTCGAAAAGGAGATGCCGCTATTTGCGATGGTGATGGCGACGGCCGAGGGAGAAGCTCAGGATCTGCCTGTCCATCTTCGAGGCAATCACCTGAAACCGGGGCCAGAAAAAATTCGCCGAGGCATGCCGTCGATACTCACAGACGTTGCTGCTGCACCAGAGATCGTTGCACCTCAAAGTGGCCGACTTCAGCTGGCCGAATGGCTTGTATCGCCATCGAATCCATTGACAGCGCGGGTCATGATGAATCGCGTGTGGATGTGGCATTTTGGGAAGCCGCTCATGCGAAGCCCTTCGAATTGGGGTCTTCAGGCGGATCCGCCTACGCACCCTGAACTGCTGGACTGGCTGGCTCAGGAATTGATGAGAGGCGGCTGGTCGCTCAAAACCATGCATCGCACAATCATGCTGTCATCCACTTATCAGATGGGCAGTCAGACGAATGCTGAGTTTCAGGAGCGAGATCCGGAGAACCGTCTGCTCTGGAGACAGAATCGAAGAAGACTGGAAGCGGAGCCAGTCAGAGATTCCATTCTGTTCGTTGGCGGAGGACTTGATCGAACCATGGGTGGCATGGCTGACGGTGTAGAAGCCAAACGAAGGGCTCTCTATCTACCAGTCGATCGGAGTGCTTTATACGAAATGTTTTCCACTTTCGATTACGTCGAAACAGCAAATCACATCGAACAACGGCCTGCGACAACGGTTCCCAATCAGGCTTTGTATCTGATGAATAATACGACGGTCCACGAACAGGCTCGACGATTGATTGAGCAGCTTCCCACCAGCGATCCCGGTGTTCCACTGAGTGATTTGAGTGCGGTGGTCGCCGATTTGTTTCAGCGACTCTATGGAAGGCTCCCGAACGACGATGAAACGAAGCGCGCCATCGTGTTTTTAGAGCAGTCGGAACAGACTCTTTCTGCCGTGGAAGATGTTCGCGAACGTCGTCTGCAATCATGGGCCGCATTGTGTCGAACTTTGATTGCCGGCAATGAGTTCATCTATGTGAATTGACGCACGATCTATTGGCTGAATAACAAGCGGTGTGCCTTGTCGAGATGTGTACACGAATTCCACGCGAAGAGTTGAGATCCCGTCCATGAACAATCCTCTGAATCGCCGACATCTTCTCCGGTCGTGTGGTGCAGGGTTTGGTGCAATCGCATTGAACGAACTGCTCGTCAGGACCGCAGCCGCAGAGATCAAACATAACGTCGCACCCGAGAATCCGTTGCTTTGCCGTCCAGGCCATTTTCCGGCCCGGGCGAAGCGCGTGATTTTCCTGTTCATGCACGGAGGTCCGTCGCATGTGGACACCTTCGATTACAAACCGATGCTGGCCAGGCATGATGGCCAGCCGCTGCCGTTTGACAAGCCTCGAATTCAGTTTGCTCAAACGGGCAATCTGCTGCGAAGTCCCTGGCCGTTTCGGCAGTATGGTCAGAGCGGTGCGTGGGTCAGTGATCTGTTTCCGCATGTGGGCCGCTGTGCAGACGACATCACGTTCATCAAATCCATTCATGGTTCCAACGAAGCTCACGGCGGTGCTCTGCTGAAGATGAATACTGGTTCCGACACGTTTGTACGGCCCAGCATGGGAGCCTGGATCAGCTATGGTCTGGGCACAGAAAACGACAGCCTGCCCAGTTTCGTGACGATCAATCCGACGCTTGGGCATGGCGGAGTTCGCAATTTCGGATCCGCGTTTCTGCCGCCCATCCATCAGGCCACTCGCATCGCGACATCTCGCGATAACGGGCAAACGAGCGCTCGCATTCAGAACCTGACCAATGAACAGACTTCACGAGACCTTCAGCTCCTGCAGCTCGGGTTACTGCGAGATCTGGACGGACTGCGGCCCGACAAGTCTGTTCATGCCGCCGCTGCGGCTGCAGATGCGGAACTGAATGCACGCATCGATTCCTTTGAACTGGCGTTTCGTATGCAGACCGAGGCGCCCGAGATTTTTGATTTGTCGAAGGAGACCGAGGCGACTCGTAAGCTTTATGGACTCGACGAGGACCGTACCAGCAATTTTGGAACACAGTGCCTCCTGGCTCGACGACTATCCGAATCCGGCGTTCGTTTCATCCAGGTTTCCCACGCCTATTGGGATCAACATTCGGACCTCAAAGAGGAGCATACTCGGCTTGCAGGTGAGGTCGACAAACCAATCGCCGGTCTGCTTCAGGATTTGAAACAGCGAGGTTTGCTGGAAGATACGCTTCTGATGTGGGGCGCGGAATTCGGGCGAACACCAACGGCTCAGGGAACGAACGGGCGCGATCACAATCCTCACGCCTTCACTTACTGGATGGCGGGCGGCGGCGTCAAAGCGGGATTCAGCTTTGGTGAATCTGACGACTTCGGATTCTATACCGCCCAGGATAAGGTGCATGTCCACGATTTGCACGCCACCATTCTGCATCTGCTGGGTCTGGATCACGAACGCCTGACCTTCCGCTACGGCGGCCGCGACTTCCGTCTGACCGATGTGGAAGGCAATCTGGTACCTGGAATTCTGGCGTGAGTTGAGACCAGATGTTCTGCATAGCAAGTGCGACTATGGTGCCGCAAAAATCGTCACAGCATCGTCGTAGGTACGGCGCTGCCATGAAGAAACCTTTCCTTCGTCATTCATCATGGGAAACACGTGGACAGGAACAATGTCCACCTGCCATGTGCCGTTTGTGGCCGGATGCACATCGATTTCCAGATGACCATAGTGTTTTCCACCGGACAACAGTTTGCCGAATTGCCAGACTTCCGGGCAGTTTTCGTGAGCCAGAAATTTGCGATACGGATTGTCGGAACTCGTCGATGGTCCTCGAAGACCATCACCGCCAATTCCAACATCGTAACAGTGAATAGAATGAGGTTTTGTCGAGCCGTCGGCGAGCAATTCCTCGCCGGGGACCAGTGATCGTTCGAGCATTTCATCATGCCCGGAAAAGACAAGATCGACACCATACTGCATAAAGAGCGGCAACAGGACTCGCATTGGAATTCCCGCCTGCCCTGAAAAACTCGCATTTCCAAACGGAATGCTGTGAGGCCCGGAACCAAACATCGTGTGATGAAACTGCACAAAGGTAAATCGCGATGTCTTCTGAGCTTCTGCCAGTTGAGCCTCAAGCCACTGATACTGTTCGGAGCCGGGATTAAAGTCGGGTGCGTTGCTGCCTTCCAGATTATGGTTTGTATCGGCAGCCGTTTTGTGTGGATGTCCATCGCTGGAGTCCAGTGTGATCAGAGTGATCGGGCCATAGTCCAGCCGATAGTATCGTCCTTTATGCTTTGCATCCTTCGCGCCGTTGTCGGGTACGTTAAAGTACGTGAGGTACTTGTCCGTGGAAAAATTTGCGCCTTCTGCTGAATATCCGCCGCCGGGACCGGCATAGTTTTCATGGTTACCCAGTGCGGGCAGAATGGGGATCCGGCTGGCCAGTGATCCG
Organism: Planctomycetaceae bacterium; assembly: GCA_041689695.1. Lineage (GTDB taxonomy): Bacteria > Planctomycetota > Planctomycetia > Planctomycetales > Planctomycetaceae > SXXK01. Next base: position 9,474 of record JBDNFT010000500.1, read on the forward strand.
AACTCGCCTGCGTTGTGTTTCCAGAATTCATCCCAGTCGCGTTGCTCACCACCGCATTCTGCCAGGTCTCCCACGACGAGCAGCAGGTCTGGGCAACGTTCCAAAATCATGCGGCAATTCTCGCGATAGCCAGTCGTCTGATCGACAAGATAGTTCACGATCCCGTCAGGGCGGTTACTGCCCGTGGAAATCGGCCACGCGACAGGAGGCGAAGTGGAAGACTCCGGTTCAGTTTCGGAATCGGAATATACAATAAGCCGCACAGCATCGTCACGGCCGGGTGATGTCGTGAACGATGCAGAATATGTTTCCTCGCCCTGAATGACCGAATATTTATACTCAGTGGCCGCCGTCAATCCTTCAATTCGGGCAGAGTGCATCCATGGCAACTCTGGATGCGGACCGTCAGGCTCTTCCTTGAAGGGATTGTACGCCAATGCAGATGCCACTTCTGGTACTGACTCAATTTCGCACTGCGTCCCTTCGCGTATCAGTGTCACAACTCCTGGATGATGAGAATTGGTGAGCCAACGCACCGTCATGGCGTGGGACGAGGGATTTTGTAAATATGGTAGTACACGGAACTCACTGCCATTTATTGCCGACTCAGTAAGGACCATCGCGAAAAGAATCAGGACTCGCATGTGAGCAACCTCAAATCGAAGACATCTGGACCAACATACCCGAATAGATCACGGCAAACGACAACCTATGCTTTTCAACCCCTGAAGCGCTTCGATTTCCAGCATCAGAATTATAACCGGCAAACGAAAAAAGCTCGTCGTCCAAAGACCACGAGCTTGAATACATCTGTGGCAGAAGGCATTTCAACGATCACTGCTCCAGCGGTAACGCTTCCGCCGAGCCATCAGAAATCATGGGCAGATCAACGGTATTGGAGCCAGGCTTGACATCAAACGTAAACGCATCAACGCCGTTGTATTTTGTGGGAATCGAGACCGCATTTGGTGATCCTGGCGGCCAGTCAAAGCTCACCGTGTTCGGCCCGAGTTTGGAGCCTTCATAACCTGCCAGATATTGAAGTGTGTAGTTTCCGTCAGCATCAGAGTTACCTGCAGCAGCGCGTCCTATATCAGGCTTGAAGACCACGTTTATACCAACCACTGGCTTCCCATCCAGCGTCACGGTGCCTGAAACTTCTCCCAGCTCCGGCTGATCATCGCTGCCCCCGCAACCTGATAACAGTGTGAGCGCGGAACATCCCGCGATGAGCAGGCACTTCTTAAAACACTCGAACATGACTTATCAGGTCCTTTAATCAAAAGGCAGGCGGGCCTGCTCTGTAGGAAACGGCTGGATGAAAACACCCTTTGACCGCGAAAGCAGTATGAGTTGCCCGAGCGATGATACGCTCGGGCAATTGAATTTCGACTGTGGAAGAGCTATCAGAATTCTCCGAGGACCTGGCCATCATTGCGGGCCAGCAGTCGAGCGAATGTCGTCGTCACCCACAACGACAGATTCGTGTTCGGACTGGTCGAACGGTAGTCGATGTTCTCGCTGATAAACCGCACCGAACCATCACAGAGCACAAACTGAGCTCCGCCGACGTGCACACTGCTGAATCCACGCGGCTGATGGTCAGCGTTTGTCGCAGACCAGTTGATGCCATCGTATCCGATTCCAATAGCTGCCAGCCCAGCCGTTTTCACGCCGTTGTTCGTGTCCTGAAGATTGACAGACGCACTGAAACCAATCGCTGTCGCTGCTCCAGCCGTTATCTGACCATATTTCCATGCACGTTCACCAACCATCAACGTATTGCTAGTGCCGTCTGTAATGTCGCGGAAGTTGATTTTGGAGTTCGAAAATCCAACTCCCAGAGGGGGAGTCGCTGTCGTGCCCGGTGTCGCAGGCGGAGTTGTACTGCTTCCCGTTCCAGCAACCATGACGTAGTTCGAGGTCGCAATTGGGATTTCGTTTGTGCCGGTCGTGGTTGCGTTCCGATTGTACCAATTCGCTGCGCCAGCCAGTGTCGATCTGAAGTTGTTCAAGCTTGGGCCGACGTCTGACGGACAGCGGAAGTTTGGCTGAGGCGTCTGAAGAGCCGCCAGGCCTACCGGTGTGGACAACATTGTCTGCATCGGAATATTGCCAACGCTAAGTGTTGCGTAGAGATTTGCCTGTTCGACCTGAGGAAGAATCGATGCACCCCAACTGTACAGACCCATTTCGCCTGAAACAATCACATTCCCAAAGCGAGTGATGTATCCCGGTGGCAGAGTGTTGAAAATGTCATGATAGTTATGCATCGCAAGTCCAATCTGCTTCAGATTGTTCTTGCACTGAGTGCGGCGAGCTGCCTCGCGAGCTTGCTGCACGGCGGGCAGCAACAACGCGATGAGGATTGCGATGATGGCAATCACCACAAGAAGTTCAATCAATGTAAATCCACGCGCCCTGCGTGACACAGAAGTTTTGGCCATAATGAAAAACCTTTTGAACAGAGAAACGAACTAAGAACTGTTATTTCAAACTGATCCGGAAAAGAATGACTTCGTGGGACTGACTTCCAAAGACGTATTGCTCAAGGAATTCAAACACTTATTGAAGCTGGTTTTGCTTCGGAATCAACCGTTAACTAAACACAATTACAGCACATTAGATTTCGAGCAGTTTGTTTGAAATTGTCAATTGTAAATCTGACAGAATTACAATCATTTGCAAATCAAAATTTACCTGACTTTTGATTCATTTATTTGAACTATAAAGTACGGGGAATTGCAGCCGGCAATTATCATGCCGAAACCTTGTGATAGGAGCTGGCACTTTCAACTACTTCTTTCCAACTTCTAACCTTTGCCATACTAGAAAGCCAGGAGTTCTTGGCAATCAGGTCAAGTCAGGTTGCTCTTGAGTTTGTGGTGGCCACTAAATCAACAGCCCAGTGCTTCGAATTCGTCCATTCTCATCTGAGTCGAAGTTGGGCTCATATGCCTCAA
>JBDNFT010000501.1:0-1264 GCA_041689695.1 Planctomycetaceae bacterium
ACGAGTGCGGCCTTCAATGGAGTCAAATTGTGAACGCCATTCGTCCGGCAGCAGTTCTGTTGAGAGAACAGTCCCGTCGCCCCAAACAGCCGGTTTTGACTTTTCAAACTGAGTCTCAGGGCTGATCAGGAAATAGATCAGTACAAGAGCGGCCGCTTTGTTCGAAGCGTTCACTGGGATGCCAAGGTAGTGCGAATTCCGAATGGTTCCGAACTGAGGCACGTAGGCTTGAACCGATTCCGGAAGTATCCCCTGCTGAACTTTGTTATCAACCTCGCCATCATTGTTGCTCATTGAGAAGTCGATCTCGTTGTTGCTGAGCAGTTGATGCATTTGCGAGACACTCTCGGGAAAGGTCTTGCCTTCTCTCCAAAGATGCGGCTGCACGTCGCGAAGCCACGACCACAGCTTCCCGGATGCTGCCAGATACTTCTCTTCGTTGAACGGGCCTGCGAATGAATCGCGTCCACCTCCAAAGTGATAGAGCAACGATTTCAAAAACGTCATGCCAGTGAAGCCGTTGTCAAAAGTAAATCGCCCCGGATGTTCTGTGATCCAGGTGGTCAATTCTTCGATTGTCTGAGGCGGTTTGGGGACTCGCTGACTATTGTAAATCACTGCCTGTTGTACACTGCCCCACGGACATTCAAATCCCTCCACCTGCTGCTGGAAGTCAATCGCGATAAAGGGATTCTGCCAGTCAATCAACTGATTGTTTGGCAGGCGATCGGTAAATGGACCGTAGAGAGCACTCAGCTTCCGGAGTTGATAAAACGTCTCGCCATTGATCCACATCACATCGATATCGCCCGCCTGTCGCCCAGCTTCGAGATCGACCATCAGCTTGCTAACCAATGCGCTTCCCTGGCCACCGAAGAGTTCCAGCCGGACACCGTGCTCTTCGAAAAGCTTTGGCGTGACATAGTCTCTCATGTAGGCATTGATAAGCGGATCACCGTCCCACATTGCCATGCGAACGGTCTGCGTTTTCGCCTTCTGTTGGACTTGATCCCATGAATCACCGTCACCAAGTGCCGGCACATCACTGGCGGATTCACAGCCCAGACTCACGAAAAATAACATAGCAACAAGCAGAATCCCCGTACTTCGAAACGACTGACAAATTGAGAACTGACGCAACTTCATTTGAATAAGGTCCGATGAATGAGCATCTTTCCCAGCGGGCAGGCTGTCGATAAATGTTAGAATAATCGCAAGCGATTGGCCATCCACACCTCTGCTGGTTTTGAAGCGCCCATGAGTG
>JBDNFT010000502.1:0-4010 GCA_041689695.1 Planctomycetaceae bacterium
CGCGGCATGTGTTCGCAGATTTCGATGCCTGGCACATTCGTCGGGATTGGTTGGAACTCACCACGAATTTCGGAAGGAGCCTGCATCTTCAGGTCATACATATCCTGATGCCCCGGCGCACCGCACATGTAGATCATGATCACGGCTTTGTGCGACTTGCGGATACCGGCAATTTGTTCGGCACGCAGCAATTCGGGCAGTGTCAGGCCACCGAGTGTTAACGCTCCCAGACGCAACGTGTCGCGACGCGTAATTCCATCACAAAGTGCACTTCGACTGTGGCCGAGAATTGAAAGCATGGCAGGTCTCACTGGCAATGAAAAACAAGAGGCGGGAGGAGCAGGTGGGAGGTTTGTAATTCCAAACAAATCTTACCACATCAATCGGCTCATCGGAACCACTTCCTTTGAAAAAGCGCGGCGAGTTTCAAAGACAAAGCTGCAAATTGACGTGACTCACGCTTTTTGAAGTTGAGCTATTCGAAATTCTGAGCGATGAATCCGTTGAAAAGGAAGTGGAATATCACAACCCGAAGCGTCAGCGAGGGATTCGTTGGTACGCCGACAAAACGCCAAAACGTTATCCCTCGCTAACGTTCCGGGTTGAAAAAATCGAAAACGCGCAACTTCAAAACTCACCCTTTGGGGCAGTTGTTGTCCTGCGATTGTGACCCTAGAATCACCGCCCGTTGCTGAGTCCTGTTTTCAGCAAAGATCGCTGAACTCGTCAGATCAGCACCTCATTGAAAGTTGTCCAATGCCACGTGTGCTCGTCAAAGAACTGAAAGACGGCGATTCCGTCAACGAAATTTACCTGCTGGCTGACAAGCAGCTTCGAGCCAATCGGAATGCCAATCTGTATCTCCTGGCAACTCTGCGAGACCGCACAGGCGTGGTCAGTGGTCTGATGTGGAATGTTGTTGAAGAAACCGTGCAGCATATTTCTGCAGGCGACTACGTTCGCGTTCGCGGCAAAGTACAGCTCTATCAGGGCGGACTGCAAATGATCATGACGCATATCGATCAGGTGCCGGAAAGCGCATGCGACCCGGAAGAGTTTCAGGTGCAGTCTCAAGCCAACGCAGCGCCATTGCTGGCCCGCTTGAAAGAACTGCTGACATCACTTCGCTGCCCGGAACTGCTGACACTGGCGCAATGTTTCATGGAAGACGACGATCTCGTCACCGGACTGTGTGCTGCTCCCGCTGGCGTGAAAGCGCATCATGCGTATATGGGCGGATTGATTGAGCACGTTGTTGGCATGTCGGAAGTTGCCGATCGAATTTCGCTGCTTTATCCGGCACTCAATCGTGACTTGCTGCTGCTGGGAGTGCTGCTGCATGATCTCGGCAAAGTTCGCGAAATGTCATGGGATCCGACATTGGCCTACACCGACGAAGGTCAGCTTCTGGGCCATATCAACATTGCGATCGAGATGCTGAATGAAAAACTGAAAGTCGCGGAATCAAAACTCGGCAAGCCGATTGACAAAGAAAACGTGTTGCGTCTGAAGCACATGATTCTCAGCCATCACGGAACGCGCGAATTCGGCAGCCCAACGGTTCCGATGACGCCTGAGGCCATTGCGTTGCATCATATTGATAACCTCGACGCAAAGTTGCACGAGTTCACGCGGGCGATCGAAGATGATCTGAATGTAGAATCTGCCTGGACGCCGTTCAATCCTCGCAGTGATCGCAAACTGTTCAAAGGCTATGACCGCCTGAAGTAGTGGCCGCGAGCCTAAAGTCCGGTTCTAAAACCCGCGATCTTAAACCAACTCCCAGTCAAACGATTCCGTTTCCCGGAGGCCATTCAGCCAGTAAGCGGAACTCGTGATTTTCATCTGGATCAATGTTGGGTCAGAAGAATCCACACTCACGCTCCAGATGATGGAATCTGCGTCGGCGACTTTTCCTTCTGCGATCTGTTCGCCGAACAAGCGGTTCAGAATCGCCGAATCATCCATTCCGGCTGACAACATGCGAACCAGCGACGCCCGATCCATGGTGTCGTTGAAGATCGCCAATCCCACTTTATCGTCACATTGAATGGTTAACGAAACTCTCAGAGCGTCCGGTATGGGGAATGCCATTGAATTCACGGAATTGAGTAAACTGGCAATGGCGAACATCGGTTGATGGACTTCCAGATCAGCGGATTGTTCCCACAGGCGTTCATGCTGACTTTCAATACTGTAATTCTTGATTTGCCCCGCGCTGAGTTTTGTTCCGAGTTTGTATTTCAGAAGTACTGCCGCAGCCTCCGGGGGATCCAGATCCTGCAGAGCAAACAGGCACATGTCGCGAAGCTCGTCCGCTGCAATTTGATCTGCCCCCTGGACGTTTAGCGATGTCAGGATGGCGACATAGTCGGCGGATTTCCAACTGTTCTTTAGTTCTGTCAATTCTTCAAGACCATCAACTACAACATTAAATTTTGTCATTCGGGATTCCAGAGAGGAGTTCGGATTTGTTCGTTTTGGGATTGTAGCAGAGGGAGTTGTAAAGAATTGAGTCATGCGGCAGATAAGTTAAGGCACGTTGTAGCAGGGGGCGCGTTTTGGCAAAGAATCTTTTGAAGTCCAGCTCCGGCCGGGCAACGCCTATCAGGATTTTGGCATTCTAAAGGCAGTGAGTTTGCTCGTCATCCCGTAGGACGGGTCTCCAGGCCCGTCCTACATCAAGCGGCTGGTAAATCTTTTTCTGCCGCTCGCCTAAACGCTCTGGAACCGAAAAAACGACGGCTTCCCGGTTTGATGTGATATTTCTTCGCAGCGAAGTCCTGACGCAACAGAACTTCGCCGGAACTTTTTCGATCCTCGTGCCGTCTGACCCAACGAGCCTTCATGGCTCCTTGAAACGGAATCAGGTAGAATCCGTCTAACGGATCGACATTGGTTTTCCTGGAAAGCGTCGTCATGTTTAGAGCATTCGTGTGTCTGGCAGCAGTTGCGGTTTTAAGTTCCTATGGATTGGTGGCGTCAAGTATGCAACAACCTCCAGCGGACAAACGGGCTCAGGCGAAGAAGTATTACGAAGAGAACAACTTCAACGATGCTGTGAAGCTATATCGTGAGCTGGCACTTGATGCTGCAAATACGGACAAGTCGCTTCCGGAGGATCTGGGATTTGCCATCGTCTGCCTGAATAACCTCGGGCTGGTCCATGAGGCAGATGAATTGATCGAGGGTTCTGTGAAGGCTCATGAGGCCGACTTCCGCCTGCTCGCCAAAGCCGCCAACGTTTATTCCGGTGAGATCGAAAACGGCGGCTTCGTGATTGCTGGCCAGTTCGAACGTGGCGGGCATCGCGGCGGCGGCCAGTGGGCCAGTGTGGCTGCGCGGGATCGCGTGAGATCGTTGCAACTGCTGCTGGCAGCCATTGCCCTGGCAGAGAAAGACGACAAGGCAACAGCGGCCGAACGAGCCGACTTGTGGCAAACTTTAAGTAATCAAATCGGCAGTGCTCGTCATGGCGAAGCGTGGAAGCTGCAGGATCTGACCAATCTCGAAACGCTGCCGGAGTTCGAAATCTCAGCAGGTGGCCAATATGGCGGCTACGGTCGCGGGCACTGGGGTTCGCCGAGCAAAGGCGCACCGGTTGATAAGGACGGAAATCCGGTCTTCCATCAGAAACCGGAATCGTGGAACAACGCGAAGTCCGATGGCGAACGCTGGCGATGGGCGATGGCTCAGGTCGTGACTCACATGCCCGAACGCCGCAGCCAGATCGATCTGCAATGGGCCGGGTTTCTGCAGTCGCAGTTTGGAGTCGGCGCGGCCGCTATCGGTGGGCCTCCCGTGATTCAACCGTTAAAGGCAAGCAATGCTGATGGCGAAAAGCCAGCCGATGCCGATGTCTGGGCGGCTCATAAACTGCCGGATACAGAAACGATTGCCAAACTGACTACCGGCGTGAAGCGTTTCAATCTGCCGGACGAATTTAATCACATCGCCATTCTGAAAGTGGTGATTGAACGGGGCGGAAGCGAGAAGCGACAGGCTTTGGA
>JBDNFT010000503.1:0-3362 GCA_041689695.1 Planctomycetaceae bacterium
GACGGGACTGGAGTCCCGTCCTACAGCTCTGAAACATTCTTAACAATCCCCATCCAAAGTAGAAGCACCCAAATTCACATCACGGCCACATTGCCGGATATCGCACTCATCAATGAACAGGCTGCCAGTCGGTTGCAAGTCGACCGCTGCGGTCGATACCCTTCATCCCGGTTAAATGCTTAGGTAAATTCAAAAACACACAAAGGAATTGAAGATATGTCAGACGTTCGAAAAGGTGCCGTGACTCTCAAAGGTGGTCCAGTTGATCTCGCCGGAGCGGCACTCACCGTCGGCGCGAAGGCTCCTGAGTTTTCGCTTCAGAACAACGGACTTGAAGAAGTCACGCTCGCGAGCACTAATGGCAAGGTGCGGATCATTGCCACCATTCCATCACTGGACACATCGGTGTGTCACGCCGAAACCAAAAAGTTCAATGATCAGGCGGCAACTCTGTCAAACGTTGAAATCCTCGTCGTCAGCATGGACCTGCCGTTCGGGCAAAAACGCTGGTGCGGTGCGGAGAATGTTGAAGCAGTGAAAACTCTCAGCGCTCATCGCTGCACGAAGTTCGGTGAAGATTATGGTGTGTTGATTACGGGCGGCCCGCTTGATCGCTGCCTCTGCCGCGCCGTGTTCGTAATTGATGCCGACGGAACCGTGAAGTACGCTGAGTACTGCAAAGAAATCGCCGAGCATCCGAATTATGATGCCGTGCTGGCTGCTGCGAAGTAGTTTGAGCGTGACGTAGGACGGGTCTCCAGACCCGTCCTGATGTAAGCAATTTATCTTGTCAGGACGGGACTGGAGTCCCGTCCTGCATAACGTCGCATCAAAACACATCCCATGACACCCAATTACCAATCACGCCGCACTAAGCTTCTGCGTGACATTAAAAAGGCTGGTGGAAACGTTGACAGCCTGCTCGTTAGCGGCTTGGCCAATGTGCGATACCTCACCGGCTTCACCGGAGATTCCTCATGGCTGTTTGCGAATGCAACCAACAGCATCCTGCTGAGTGATACTCGGTATGAAACGCAGTTGGCCGGCGAGTGCCCCGGACTGGATATTGTGATCCGTGACGCCGGGAGCACGATTTTCGATTTGGCTGCAAAGATTGTGGCAAAGACGAAATCAAAACGAGTTGGCTTCGAAGCGGATCACACGACCGTTGGCGTCCATCGTAAGCTCGTTGAAAAAATCACCAGCGTGGAACTCGTCGCAACAAGTGGCCTCGTGGAACGCCTGCGTGAGATCAAAGACAAATGGGAACTGGAAGAAATCAAAGCGGCAATTGAGTACGCTCAGCGCGGGATCGGCGTCGTTCGCAGTTCATTGCGGGCTGACCAGACGGAAACCGAGATTCGATATCTTCTCGAAACCGCCATGCGAAGTTTCGGTGCCAGCGGCACTGGATTTGAACCGATCGTCGGCGTTGGGCCAACAGCCGCGCTGCCGCACGCGCATGCGGGTTCACGGCGAGTCGATGAAAGCCCAGTGTTATTGGTCGACTGGGGCGCGGCCACGAAGTCCGGGTATCGCAGCGATCTGACTCGAGTTTTTATTACCGGCAAACCCACGAAGCAAATGGAGCTCGTCTATAACACGGTCCTTGCGGCGCAACAGGCCGCGATCAAAGCGATTCGCCCCGGCGTGAAGTGCGTGGATGTGGACAAGATTGCACGCGGAATGATTGAACGCGCAGGGTTCGGCAAGTACTTTGGTCACGGCCTGGGCCATGGTTTCGGCCTTGAAATCCATGAAGAAGTGCGTGTGAGCCCGCTTTCTGACAGGGAATTCGAAGTCGGAATGGTGGTGACGGTGGAGCCTGGAATCTATTTCCCGGACAAATTCGGCATTCGGATCGAAGACGACGTGTTGGTCACGAACGACGGAAATGAAGTTTTGTCGAATCTTGAGCGGGAATTCGAACAGGCGATCGTTCCAATCCTTGCATAAATCGATGCGTTTTAAGATCCTGTGCCGACATTTGTACGCCCCCAACAGGATGTTGCAACGACGTCCGGAGACTATTTTGAAATGGCAAAATCCGTGGAAAATGAAGACAAAGGCGAATCTTTCGATCTGGACCGGATTCGAAAATTACTCCAACTGATGGAAAAGTTTGACGTCTCTGAAATCAATCTTCAGAACGATGATGAATCGTGGAAAATCCGACGTGGGCCTCGAGTGTCATACGCTCAGCCAATATCCGCACCGCAATTTTCGATGCCGATGGCCGCACCCCCGCAGGCAGTATCACCGGCCGCCGCATCACCGGCCGCAGCAGCCGCGCCCGCTGGCATCACGATCAACGCTCCGACAGTTGGCACGTTCTACGCAGCCGCCAGCCCGGAAGACGCCGCGTTTGTTTCGGTGGGCTCCCTGGTGAAACCGGACACGACGATCTGCATGATCGAAGCGATGAAGGTGTTCAATGAAATCAAGGCGGAGAAGTCTGGTCGCATCGTCGAGATTCTCGTTGAGAACGGCGAAGCAGTTGGATTCAACCAGCCATTGTTCCGTATCGAACCGGCATAGTACCTTTCCTTAAGCCGACGGCGCTAGCCTCGGGCCTTAGCTTGTAACGACGGTGGTAGCGCCCGAGGCTAGCGCCTTCGGCTCTTGAACATATTTCAGGTCAACACATGTTTCAAAGAATTCTGGTTGCGAACCGCGGCGAAATCGCCCTTCGAATCATCCGCGCTTGCCGCGAACTTGGAATCGAAACGGTCGCCGTTTACAGCGAGGCCGACCGCGGCGCACATTATCTGCAGCTTGCGGATGAAGCCTGGTGCATCGGGCCGGCTGCTGCATCCGACAGCTACCTGCAGATTAACCGCATCATCAGTGCGGCGGAAATCGGCAATGTTCAGGCAGTGCATCCGGGCTACGGATTCCTTGCAGAAAACGCTCACTTCGCCGAAGTCTGCCGCAGTTGCAACATCGAATTCATCGGACCGCCCGTGCAGGCCATGCAACAGCTCGGAGATAAAGTCAGTGCTCGCGAAATCGCGATGAAGGCTGGCGTGCCGTGTGTTCCCGGCAGTGATGGGTTGGTGAGCGATGTTGATGATGCGGTGAAGATCGCAGATCGCATCGGCTATCCAGTATTGATCAAAGCCACTGCCGGTGGCGGTGGTAAAGGCATGCGAGTAGCCGGCAACGAAATATCACTGCGAGCTGGTTTGCAGGCGGCATCGGCGGAAGCAGAAAAAGCGTTCAAAAACGCCGGCGTTTATATCGAAAAATATGTCGAACGTCCACGTCACGTGGAAGTTCAAATCCTGGCCGACAATCATGGCAATGTCGTCCATCTTTTCGAACGAGACTGTTCGATGCAGCGACGTCATCAGAAGCTGATC
>JBDNFT010000504.1:0-1876 GCA_041689695.1 Planctomycetaceae bacterium
GAACCGACTGGCACGGGCGCCGTCTTATTTCGTTCGTCCATTTTCTGCAGCACGTCTCGCAGAGTCCACTGTTGATCGGGTGCATTCAGTTCGGATGTTTCTTCGGACTTGCTCTCATTCAGATAAACAGCGACGTTTCGTTCGCGAAGCCGCTGATTGAGTTCCTCTTCACGTCGGATGCCTGGTACTTTTGTGGACAGCAGGGGCTCGTTACGAAAGAAGAGCGCAGCAACGATCCCGATGAGGAGGATGCCCATTGCAAAACCGATTTTGCGGTCTGTGTGCATGGTGTCGCGGGTTGCTTAAGACTTTAAGACAAATGTCCTTAGAAACTATCGTCGGCGAGCATCGGCAAAAACTGCCGAACTGTTGCCGCATGATCGGTTTCGGCCGCTACTGCCTCGGGCTTGAATGAAAATAGAGCGAAGTTTCAGAATTTAGCAAATTTATCGACCGAGGCATTCTCAGCCAGCGAAACAGGTCAGCGAACTTCATCCGGGTTTCTTCGCGCTGAAAGGTTCGCATTGGCCGCATTTGTAAAACTATGTCTGATCCTTCCGCGACAACACAAGCCTGACCAAACGTCTCGCTTTACCCGTCCGCTCCAGCCGCGCCCTTGACACTGCGCACTGTCTAGTTCGCAACCTGGCCGAATGGCGCGGAGTGCAATGGGTATCTTTCCTGGCGATTGAAGGCGAGGATTTCTTGCCTGTGACGTGTCCGAAGTTGCAAACTTCTGGCCACGGTTGAACTTCTGTCGCTTTCACGACAAAGTTACCACTCAAATGATGGTTTCCATCGTTCGAACACTGAGTTTTACAATCATGTAATAAGGGTGCGAAATGACGAAGCAGTTCAATGTTGCGATGATCGGCCTGGGATTCGGGGCGGAGTTCATATCGATTTATCAGGCCCATCCGAATGCCAATGTTGCGGCCATCTGCCGTCGTGATCCGGCGGAACTCAAGAAGTGCGGTGATCAGTTCGGAATCGAAAAACGCTACGCCAGCTACGATGAAGTTCTGGCGGACAAAGATATCGACTTCGTCCATATTAACAGCCCAATCCCTGACCATGCCTGGATGTCGCTCAAGGCATTGGATGCCGGCAAGCACGTCATGTGTACAGTGCCAATGGCGACGACGATTGACGAATGCCGTCAGATCGTCGAAAAAGTCAAGCAGACGAGCCTGAAATACATGATGGCTGAAACCGTCGTGTACAGCCGTGAGTTCTTGTTTATCAAAGAGATGTACCAGAACGGCGAACTCGGAAAGATTCAGCATTTGGCCGCTTCACATCCGCAAGATATGGACGGCTGGCCAAGCTATTGGGAAAAGATGATCCCGATGCACTATGCGACTCACGTCGTCAGTCCATGCCTTGGATTGGTTGATGGACTGGCGGAGTACGTCAGTTGCTTTGGCTCGGGAACCGTGCGTGACGACATTGCCGAAAAATCAGGTAATAAGTTCGCCGTAGAAACCTGCCACGTCAAAATTCGAAATACAGATCTGACAGCGCATATCTGGCGATTTCTGTACGATGTCGCTCGACAGTACCGCGAAAGCTTCGATGTCTATGGCACGAAAAAAAGCTTTGAGTGGACACTTGTAGAACATGAGCCGCATGTGATTCATACAGCGAAGAAGCCTGAACCAGAGATTGCGGAAAAGATCACGATTCCGGACTTTGCTCACCTGTTGCCTGAATCGATTCGCCGATTCACTCAACCTGCAGAAATTCACGACGCAGACCACCTTTCATTCCTGCAAGGCGGTGGCCATGGTGGTTCACATCCGCATCTGGTCCATGAATTCCTGAGTGCTTTAGTGGAAGACCGCGATCCTCGTCCAAACGCTGTCACAAGTGCAAA
>JBDNFT010000505.1:0-3160 GCA_041689695.1 Planctomycetaceae bacterium
AGCGTGTTGCGAGACATGTGTGGGCACCGATTGCACGCACATGTGTCTCCCGAAGATGCCATAATGCCTGGCACAGGAATATAAGTATGCTGCGGCCCGGCTTTCTGCAACGGATGGATCATCGCAGCTTCGGTGGCCACAAGAAACGTCGTCGGTTCCTTGCGAGCCATCACGTATTGCCGCATCTTCTCCGTACCGCCAATCACATCAGTGATCTCAAGAATATTCTGCGGGCACTCCGGATGCGACATTACAAGGCATCCCGGATTCTGTTTTTTGACTCGGATAAGATCCTGAATGCTGAAGATTTCATGCACCATACACGAACCTGGCCACAGGATCATTTTGCGACCCGTGATTTCCACGAGATATCGTCCCAGATGCTGATCGGGAACAAACAGGATTTCTTTGTCTTTCGGAACACGTTCAATAATGTCACGTGCGTTGCCGCTGGTCACGATCCAATCGCACAGACTCTTCACTGCCGCAGATGTATTGATGTAGGCAACTGTTTGAAAGTCGCGGCCTTGCGATCGCAATTGCTCTTGAAACGCCGCCAACTGCCCCGGTGGACAGCTATCCGCAAGTGAGCACCCAGCCAGCATATCTGGGATCAGCACGCGTTTTTCAGGATTCATGATCTTTGCAGATTCGCCCATAAAATGGACGCCCGCAAACACAATCGTGGATGTTGTCACTCGCGTCGCATCGCGAGCCAGTTTCAGGCTGTCGCCAGTAAAATCGGCAATGTCCTGGATATCCCCATCGACGTAGAAATGCGCAAGGATCGTGGCATCCTTTTCTTTTTTTAACGCATCAATTTCGTCCATCAGATCGAGTGGATCTTCTTCGACGACGACAGGGCCGGAGAGTACCGGGAGTGACATTGCATTTTCCTTAAAATCTGGCCAAGGTAGACTCGGAGTGTATCTGTCATGGCTGACGACTTCAATATGGCAAGGTTGGGATGTTTCTGGACATTGCGATTTTGTTTGCGAGGGGACGGTCGCAAGACAATCCACAACATTTCTGGCTGCGTGAAGTATAGCGGTGTCGAATCGCAAACACAGGAGACGGAAACATTGATCATCGCAGCCATCGGCAGAAAGTGCCGATGATAACGGTACGCCACAACCCCGACATTCGGCAGAACCGTCGCAATCAGTACAAGTTGCCAGATTACTTAAAGCTTCAACTTCCGTCGCGTCGAAAAACCGAAGAGCGGGAGTCTTATTCGAATTCTCTCCCCGCCTCGAAATACGGCGTGAGCCGGCGTGCTTACCGGAGATGAACTATGCCTCTGCGTCGATCTTTGCTGACAGTTCTGTGCCTTGCGATTTTTGGAACAGTCCCGACTGTTGCGCAGGAAAAAGATCCGTTTGCTGAATGGGATCGTGTTCACACTCGGCCATCTCAAAAGAGTCGGCCCGCCGATCAGCAGAAAATCCCTGCGGTCACAGAGGTTTCATCAGCAGCAGAAAAGTCCACGCACGATAAACCTGTTGCAGAAAAGCCAGTAGAGAAGTCCAGTGTGACGTATTTCTCTTCTACAGATCCGGCAACGACTCCGACAGTGGAGCCTGCGAAGCCGAAAACGGCGACTACTATTCCAATGCGTGAAAAGACGCAGACGCGACTTGCGGTTGAGCGACTTCGTGCGGAAGTTCAGTCAACACAGACGGACAAGCCAGTTAGCACGGGTTCGCGAACTGATGCGACAACAATTAATATCTCAAGAGAAAATACAGGGAAAATTGCTACCGTCGCGTTGTTCACAGAAGAAACTGAACAGCCGCGTTCTCAGGGAATTCGGAATGCCGAGTTCTCTAATGAGGGCGAGCCAGCAACAAGGAAAATAATTCGTTCAGTGGCAGACTCCAGTGAAGTGGCGAACGGCGCAAATTCGTTCGAAGATTTTCTGGGAACTTCAGGGCCAGCAGCTTCAAATCAGACACCGGGGTTTGATTTCGAAAATGAACCAGAAGAGAATGCTGCAGAGCCATTGATCAATCGTCAGAAGACGGCTTCGAAAAGCCCTGCGTCGAATCGCCCTGTAGAATCATCCACAAGCCCTTCTCCGAAAACAGTAGACTTCGGCGTGGCTGCGGCGGCGTTGCCGGGAGTCAGCAATGGACCTCAATCCCCAGGCGTGACGCTGCAATGGGTGAATCATGGCGGCTTCAATGTCGGTCAGATGTGCGACGTTGAATTGGTGGTCAAGAATACAAGTCAAACTGTAGTCCGCAGCGTGATGACGGAGGCTGTGATTCCATCGAATGTTGAAGTTGTTGAAGCACGGCCTGCAGCAGCCGAAGGTGCAGAAATGCCGACATGGACGTTTGGCGAATTGCAACCGGGGCAGTCTCGCTCTGTGATGCTGAAAGTGATTCCAAAAACGCGTGGCGATGTTCGACTGGATGCCTATGTTCGATTGACAGGAACTTCGACTTCGCAGTTTTCTGTGCAGGAGCCGATGATCGGTGTTGCTGTCTCCGGGCCTGAGGAAATTGAAGTCGGTCAACAGGTCGGGTATATCGTGCGTGTGAGCAATCCTGGCACAGGGCTGGCCAATAATGTGATCATTCAGGCCGCCATTCCGGAAGGGCTTGAGCACCGTAACGGCAGCCTGCTGACGATCGAAATTGGCACTTTGAATCCTGGTGAATCACGTCAGGCTCGTTTGAGTCTGACTGCCGTTGAGGGCGGTGATCAGCAACTTGCCGTGCGGGTCCTTGCGGATGGCGGCTTGTCGGATCAGACCACAACTGCAATCTCCGTTGCAGAACCGCAGCTTGCGGTGGCTCTGACCGGTCCTGAAGCGCCAATGGCGGGCCGTTCAGAAGACTACAAATTGTCGGTCAGCAACAGCGGCGGCGTGCAGTCAACAAACGTGCGAGCGAAGTATATTATTCCCGACGGATGCACATTTGTTTCGGCCGATCGTGGCGGAAAATTTGTGGAGGTCGATAATGCAGTGGAATGGTTCGTAGGAACATTACAGCCAAACGATTCCAGCGATTTTACGATCACGTTGAAAGCCAGCGAAGCAGGTGAATTGGTCCACAAAGCAGGCGTCATGTCTGAACGCGGACAAGTCACAACGTGTGTGCTGGCCTCAGATGTGATCGGCACGGCTGTTCTGAATATGAAAATTGCTGCC
>JBDNFT010000506.1:0-4752 GCA_041689695.1 Planctomycetaceae bacterium
CAATATCTTTTAACTTGCTTCCAAATCGAACCTGGTCCACCATGTGAATCAGGCTCGTAGGACCACTCTGCAGAGAAATCGTCATCGCCCGCAGCCAGCAACTCGGCGACACTGCAAAATTATTGTCAGCGAGCACCCGCAACCAGTTTCCAAACGTAATGCCCCCCATCAAGCCAGGGCCAAAAGAATTGAGCAGCGTTTCTCGCCAGGCCATTATTGAATCAATTTCTGAATCGATGCAAAGTCCGCTTTGAGTGATCGATACAACTGCTGATAAACGGGATACGCAGTATTGTATGTCTTCGTCGCGGCAGCTTTGTTGGGCGTTTTGGTGACGACAGAAATCGTCGCATGGCACGCTTCCACGACGTCTTTGTAAGCACCCGTCCCTGCCGCCGCCAGCAATGCGACACCATAGGCGGGTCCTTCCGATGCATTGATCGTCACGACCTGCTGACCGTAAATGTCGGCCTGCAACTGCTTCCAGAATGGACTGCGAGCACCACCGCCGGACAGTCGAATTTCCTGCACCGGGATATTCATCGATTTGATGATTTCCAGAGTATCGCGCATGGCGTACGTGGCACCTTCCATGACTGACCGAGCCATATGGTGTTTGCCGTGTCGCAGGCTAAGTCCTATCCACGACGCGCGTGCATTTGGATCTGCATGTGGAGTGCGTTCGCCAGTCAGATAGGGCAGAAAGAACAAGCCTTCGCTGCCTGCTGGTGCCGTCGCGGCTTCGGCTGTGATCAATTCATAAGGATCGATCTTTTGTTTCTTCGCCGCAGCAACTTCCGCCTGACACAGTTGATTGCGGAACCATTGCAGACTTCCGCCGGCAGACAACACGCATCCCATGACATGCCACTTGCCTCGCACTGCATGACAGAACGTATGCAATCGCCCTTCGGGATCGACCTGCACTTCGTCACTGTGAGCGAACACAACTCCGCTGGTGCCCATGGTGGCAGAGACAACACCGCGTCCGACGATGCCGTTACCGATCGCACTTGCCGCCTGATCTCCGCCACCGCCCACAACTGGCGTCCCAGGATTCAAACCCATTTCTTTGGCACCGATATCCGACAGAACGCCAGTCACGTCTTCGGATTCATAAACTTTTGGAAACAGATTTGCGTCCAGATCCAGTTTTTGCAGCAGCTTCGAGGACCAGCGACGATTGACCACATCCAGCAGCAATGTTCCCGATGCATCGCTGACTTCTGTGGCGAAGTCCCCCGTCAATCGAAAGCGAACATAATCTTTCGGCAGCAGAACCTGCGTGGTCTTGTCGAAGTTCTTCTTTTCCTTATTCCGCAGCCACAAAATTTTCGGCGCGGTGAAACCTGTCAGGGCGGGGTTTGCCACCATTTGAATCAACTTGCTGCGACCGCCTGCCAGCTTTTCAATTTCTGCACATTCCGCAGCCGTGCGTTGATCGTTCCACAACAGCGCTGGGCGAATGACGTTGCCAGATTTGTCCAGGAACACGCTGCCATGCATCTGCCCGCTCAGACCAATCCCGCCGACGTCGGCTGGTTTCAGTTTTGCAGCCTTCATCACACGCCTGACCGAATTGACCGAGGCCTTCCACCAGTCTGTGGGTTCCTGTTCTGACCAGCCAGGTTTCGGGCTGCTCAAGGGATATTCTTCGGTGGCCGACGCCAGAATTTTGCCGTCTTCGCTGACTGCAAGAGTTTTCGTACCACTTGTTCCAATATCGATGCCAAGAAAGATGGGCATTTAGTTATTCCGGGAGTTCTAGAATGCGTGGATAAATGAGGGATGATTGTCGAAAAACGCTGGTAATTTTATCCCTCACTGACGTGCCGGGTTGTGAAAACCCGCTCAATCGACAGCCCCCTTGCCAGGGGGAGAAGGGTCATGCGCAACGATGGCAGTTGAAAGCATCATTCCTTACCCAAAAGTATAACGAATCCCATAAACTCCGCGACCGATTGTGGCACGTTCATTTCTGCGTTTCGGACTTCGATTGATCTTATCCTATTCGCCGCATTCTGCCAGGATTCAAATCGTAAAGTCAGCGCTTGAATTCCTGTTCGGGCGAAGGTAGGATTCCACCCTCACATCGTTGATGTCTCAAACGTCTCACACCTTCAACGATGAAGTCCATTGTCCAATATCGACGTGGATTTCAAAAACGTCACTCTCTCTGCCCCAGCCGCTCATTTCAACATGGAGTGTTGAAGCGACCGCAGAGACCTCAATTTGCTTAAAACTGATTTAGTGTTTCAAGGAGGAACCACGATGAACAGCTTTCGCCTGCGTTTGTTTTCGCCAGAAAAAGATATCACGAGCAATCTCGAGACGTCCCGTCAGAATGCCATCCACAATCGCATTTCCGACGAAGTGTTTGAAGACATCATCCCCATCGATCGCGCACGTCGCTCAGTGGTAATCAGCGGCCGATTCTTGGAACCACAGGATCGCGCTCGAATTCTGCAGCACAACAACTGCTGCCCCGAATGTACGCAGCACAACGTTGAACCGCTCGAACTTGCCGATGCTGTCATCAGTCCTAAAAATCGCATGCCAGTCCCCGGCACAGCCACAATTGTCGGATTTCACTGCAACGATTGCGGCACGGAATGGCCCGTGTATGAACTGTCTCGCCGCAAAGGTTGAGAACAACCTTTTATATTGTCGGTCGATCGAACTCATCGCATGTCGCGATTACATTCGACATGCGTTGAATTACGCTTTGGCTGTGTTCATAAGGCTGAGTCGTCAAGAGAACGCACCAACGCAACATTGCGGGATCTATCCACAGCATTGTGCCGGATGCTCCCCAGTGTCCGATCGCATCTGCCGAAAGAAAATCGCTGAACGTCGCGGAGTGATCCGGCCAATTGCGACGCCAGCCAAATCCCCAGCCACGCTGAATCCTGTCTGCTTCCGCCAGTCCGGTGACGTGCTGCGTTTGATTCGCAATGCTTGAACGAACAACATGCCGATTCCAGATGTTATGCGTGGCGAGACCAGGACATTGAGACTCACCATCGTTCAGCAGACACGTAGCTAATCGCCCGAGATCTTCAACTGTCGATGTCATGCCGCCCCACGCCGCACCAAGAGTTCTCCAGTAGCGACTGTTCCAGCCCCAATCAGACGCTGCGTGCTGCCAGACAGGCAAGTCACACGGAAGTACTGTCGGCAGAAGATCTTCAGCAAAATCAGAGGGAAGTCCCAGCCAGGAACTCTTCATTTCCAAGGGCTGAAAGACTTTCTTCAGCAAGTGATCCGCGCACGTTGATTTCGTGATAGATTCAATGATTGCTGCCAGCACTGCGAAACCCATGCTGGAATAACGACAGTCAGTTCCCGCAGGAAACTCGGGATTCAGTTCAGCGATCGCATTCACAAATTCCTGAGTGCCCGCGTGAGCCATTCGAAACTCCTTATTTTGCGGCAGCATATCCGGCAGTCCTGACGTATGCGTCAACAAATGCCGAACCGTCATATGCCGCAGAGATCCACGATTGAAGCCTGGTAAAAGATCTCGGACTGGGTCATTTAGAGCAAACGATCCCTCCGCCGCGAGTTGCACGGCAGCCATTGCGACGATCGGTTTGGTGATCGATGCGATCAGATAGCGGCGATCTTTCAGTTCCGCCGCCTGCAATGGAGCAGCGTTAGGGTGCGACGACACTGCATCATGGCCGGTGTAATCGTGGCCGGTGTAACGCACGCGCAATTTCTGGCCGCCAGCATTCCCTGCGGCAATATCCAAAAACTTTAAACTCGATTTCGCTGCGATTGAAAGAAGTGATTGTTCAATATCCATGGGCAAAACTTTCTGAATCGACAAACAGAGGAACGAACGCTCAACATCAGTATAATGTATTTGCTGACTTCTCATGGTGTCGCAATTCGACGATCCAATGATCGAGCATATACTCGACACAGTCAGGCATAGGGCTCTTGCTGCGTGGCATTACTCCGTACACTCTGGGAAGTCGAAAGGGGCCGAAGTCGAATTCCCACAAGACCGCGTCGCGGTTGTCGGGAGAGTGCAGAGCGGTACAATAGGAACAGTTAACGGATCGGCAACTTATATTGATTTTCCTGTGAATCAAATTGTCGCGGTCATTGTTGACTCCCTCCACTTCCCGCCTTGAGTCCAATCATGACTTTGATCACTCGCATTTATTGCGCTGCGTTTGCGGCGATCGTCTTTTCAACGACTACCATGTCAGCGCTAAAGGTGTCGGCTGACGACACTACGATTGTCTTTAGCCGCGATATTCGGCCGATTCTTGCGAGTCATTGTTTTAAGTGTCACGGTCCTGACGAAGCCTCGCGGGAAGGAAACTTGCGACTGGATACAGAAGAAGGGGCTCGTGCGGCACTGGAAAAAGATGGCGATCTCACAAAACTGATTGCGCGAATCACAAGTGCCGATGCAGAACTTGTGATGCCGCCCCCAGATGCCAAGAAACCACTCAAGCCCGCGCAAATCGAAAAGCTGACGCGATGGGTTGAGGCCGGTGCGGTGTGGGGGGCACATTGGTCGTTTGAACCTCTGATCAAACCGGCGGTTCCGGAAGTTTCCGTAACTGAAGTCGCTACGACGCAGAACCCGATTGATCATTTCGTGCAGGCCAGGCTTGCGACTCGCGGTGTTCAGCCGGCACCAGAAGCGTCGGGGGAAACGCTGATTCGCCGAGTCACACTGGATCTCACTGGACTGGCCGCGACGACAGATGAAGTCGATGCGTTTGTGGCCGA
>JBDNFT010000507.1:0-24361 GCA_041689695.1 Planctomycetaceae bacterium
TGGCTTATGTTTGTGCCGCTCGAGGTTACAAGTTGACGCTGACGATGCCTGAAACAATGTCTATTGAACGCCGCATCATCCTTCGGGCGTTTGGAGCAAACCTGATCCTGACACCTGGTTCGGAAGGCATGAAAGGCGCTATCTCCCGAGCTGAAGAAATGGCAAAGCAGGAGAATTGCTTTATCCCTCAGCAATTCAAGAATCCAGCCAATCCTGAAATCCACTTTCGCACCACCGGCCCGGAAATCTTTGAAGACACGGGTGGCAAAGTGGACATTTTTGTTTCCGGCGTTGGTACCGGCGGAACGATTACCGGTGTCTCACGTTATCTGAAAAAGGAAAAAGGTCTGGCGGTCAAATCCATCGCTGTTGAACCTGCAGGCAGTCCGGTTCTCTCCGGCGGCGCGCCGGGAAAACATCGTATCCAGGGAATCGGTGCTGGTTTCAAACCTGACGTTCTGGACATGTCACTGGTGGATGAAGTTGTCCAGGTTACCGACGAAGAGTCCATGGAAATGGCTCCGCGAGTTGCTCGCGAGGAAGGCATCTTGTGCGGCATCAGTTGCGGCGCTGCGATGGCCGCCGCATTGAAAGTTGCCGCTCGTCCAGAAAGTGCTGGCAAGACGATCGTGGTGATTCTGCCGGATTCCGGCGAGCGCTACCTGTCATCCCCGATGTTTGACTACGCCCGCGAGACCCCAGCAGCCACCTAGGTTAGGGTCTCACTCAGTTTCATTCGCGCACGGTGCGCGCATCTTTCTGCAAGCGAACAACGTGAGCGACGAATTGGCAACGAGCCGGGAGGCTCCTTTGGGTCAAGGGCTTTCAGCCATTGTTAAGATTTGCCGGCACGCCGAAAAAGCAGTGTTTTTTCGGCGTGTCGGACTTAGCGCTGCGAGCAAAAGTTGCCACACTTCCCGTTTCCCGTTTTGGGAATCCGCGCCCACGGGGCCTTAAGCAGTGTCGAATATGGTATGAAGTCGCAACCAAACACTGCGATAGACCACAAGATGTGTCGTTTGAAAGTTGAGTTTTCGAACCGCAGTTATATCTGGCTGACTGAGTTGTTCCGCGAGTGGGGACGGCTCAGTCTTTTTCATTTTCTGAAACAACCGTTTGCAGACTCAATCATGCAACGACCTGAACACTGATGCAGAACGATGAAGCATCTTACCTCTCTTTATGATCTGACGCCTTCGGACCTGACGGCCGTGCTCACACGCGCGGCAGATCTGAAGGCACTGTTCAGAAAAGGTGAACGGCCCCCATTGCTGCAGGGCCGCGTCCTTGCGCAGTTATTCGAAAAGCCGTCGCTGCGAACTCGTAATAGTTTCGAAGCCGCCATGATTCATCTCGGCGGTTCCGGAATTTTTCTGACAACGGCGGAAGCCGGACTCAACGGTCGCGAATTGCTGCAGGATATTGCGAAGGTGCTCAGTTCGTTCAGCGACATCATCACCATGCGAACTTTTTCGCATCAGTTGATCGAAGATTTTTCAAAGCACTCCAGTTGTCCTGTGATCAACGGTTTGTCCGACGAACGTCATCCCTGTCAGGCACTGACTGACTTGCTGACAATCCAGGAGACTTTTGGAAAACTCAAAGGCACGCATCTGGTATTTGTCGGTGACGGCAACAATGTGTCAATGTCGCTGGCCATTGCATCTGCCATGTCGGGCATGAAACTGACGCTTGCCGCACCGGAGGGATTTGAATTTTCCAGCGACTTCATGAAGGGACTCAGTAAACGCTATCCAAAGCACGACGTCCATCAGGTGCATTCAGCGAAGGAAGCCGTAAAGACTGCCGATGTTGTTTACACAGACGTCTGGGCCAGCATGGGTCAGGAAGATGATGCTGTGCGAAGAATGAAGGCTTTTGCAGATTTCCAGGTCAATGAAGAATTGATGCAGGCCGCTCCGCAGGACGCCAAATTCATGCACGACTTGCCCGCCAAACGCGGCCTCGAAGTGACAGACGGCGTCATGGACGGTTCGCAGAGCATTGTGTTTCAGCAGGCAGAAAACCGCATGCATCTGGCTCGTGGATTGTTTGCGTGGATACTCGGTAAGTAGGGTCAGACAGCGTCCGCGCAAGTTGCGATGGCCCCGGCTTGCAGGCAGAATTTCAGGAATCGCAGGAATCGCAGCAGCCTAAAGGCTGGACTCCAACTTGCTGGGCCATGCACGATTTGCCAAGTTTGGCTTAAAGCTGCACAAGGACAAGACTCAAGGTCACGCGGCTCTGGCTGGCAGTGAACTGTCGGCGGAATCAGCGTGGTCGCAGCAAGTGGACTTGGATGAAATAGAACGGCCGAAAGCGAATGGACGACGAAAAGAAAAACATATCCAGAATCCGGTCGCCGCAAAAACAGTGGTTTCAGAACCAGTCACGCGGCTCAAATCCGCCATGGGAATACTCCATCTGCGGCGATCTGACGGAACGTCAATCCGACCTGCTGGAACATTTCACGGCAGTCCCGCGCGGCAGCAAAGGGGTGATTTATTTTGATTCCTGCGGCGGCAGCGTTTACACTGGACTGTCGCTCGGCACACTCATCAGGCTCCGCGCGCTGCGAGTCACCGCAATTGTGATTGGTGAATGCTCATCAGCGGCGCTGATCCCGTTTGCCGCATGCAAACAGCGACTGGTCACACCACATTCAACGCTGTTGTTTCATCCCATGCGCTGGCAATCGGATGAAGACGTGCGACTGGAAGAAGCCACCGAATGGGCTCGCCATTTTAAGGATCTGGAAACTCGCATGGATTCGCTGTTGTCTACGATGATGAATGTGCCGCAGGATTTGCTGCAAAGCTGGACTCGACCAGGCCGCTTTATCACCGGTCCAGAACTGGCAGCGGCAGGAATTGCATCGCTGTTTGATCCCTTCAACGATTCTGATGCCTGGAAAAAAGTCCGCTATGTTTAGACAATGGCAACGGCGGCGGGAACGAGGAACGAGGTGTTGGCCATTTTCACAGGTGCCGGAACCATCCACTGCCTGATTCGGCCATCCACCGACGGGTTCGGCCGGCCGCTTTGTTTCAATTTTCCTGACTGGAGATTTTTCATGCACTTTCAAAATCTGTTCCTGAGTCTCATCGTTGGCATTACGGTCGCAACCAGCGGTGTTGTTGTCTCCGCGGCTGAAAAGGCTGCACCCTCTCGTATTCTGATGCTGACCCAAAGCGCGGGCTTTGTTCACAGCAGCGTCAAACGCCCCGACGGCGACAAGCAGGATGGCGAAAAGAAACTGGCTGTTTCTGAAATCTCCATGATTCAGTTGGGGCACTCGACAGAATTGTTCACCGTTGATTGCACTCAGGATGCTGCCGAAGATTTCACCAAAGCGAATCTGCAGAATTATGACATTGTGATGTTCTACACAACCGGCAAGCTGCCGATCGCCGATGCCGACCGCGACTACTTCTTCAAGGAATGGTTGACGGCCAAAGGCCACGGCTTCATTGGATTCCATTCCGCCGCCGACACTTACGGTGACTATCAACCCTATTGGGATATGATTGGCGGAACATTCGACGGCCATCCCTGGGGATCAGGAACAACTGTGACGATCCACGTCCATGAACCTGAAAATCCGATGATGAAACCCTTCGGAAAAGAATTCACAATCAAAGACGAAATCTATCAGTACAAGAACTGGCAGCCAGAAAAAGTTCGCGTGTTGATGAGTCTCGATATGACTCGCTGTACGCCATCCGAACCGCGTCATGTTCCGGTCGCATGGGTGAAGTCATACGGCGAAGGCAAAGTGTATTTCAACAACCTTGGCCACAATGAAGCCACATGGCTGGACAGACGATTTCTGGATTCGATCACTGCTGGTGTGAAGTGGATTCGCGGTGAAGTTGAAGGAGACTCCACTCCAAATCCTGAACTGAGCAAAGCCCAGGAAGAAGCCGCAAAAGCCGCCGCCGCCGCCGCGAAAAAGTAAGGAAGTTGCGTTATGACCTGCTGGCTCGGATTGATTTTGTTTTACAAAATGTAGCCATCACGCTCCGCCGTGATGATGGCGGCAAAGACAACTCTGTTATTTCCTGTCTGATGTTAAAATCTCTTATTGCGTCTCCGACCGGGGGCGTACGAAATATTGGAACCACTTGCGTGATGCTCCTCCCCCTCGCCAGACTTTCGCGACTCATTGTCAAAGGCAAAGATCGTGCAAAATATCTGCACAACTTCTGCACAAACAACATCAAAGAACTGCCCAGCGGAAAAGCCTGCGAGGCATTCTTCTGTGACGTTAAAGCCCGTGTGATCGCTCACGGCTACGTGCTGGCACTTGACGACTGTCACGAAATCTGGATGCTGGGCGGTGATGAGCCCGGCATCCTGAAACATCTCAATCGCTACATCATCACCGAAGATGTCACGATCCAATCCGCGACTGAAACGACATCGGCCGTCGCTGCCATTGGTTCAGCATCGTCGCAATCGTTGCTCGCTGCTGTTCGTGCTACCAGCAATCTCGACAATCCGGTGAATGCGAGCACTGCAGACAGCCTGCTGAAAGAACCGTTGAGCTGCATAAAGATCGCATCTCAAAACGGCACTGCAGTGCCGTTCGCGGCCGTGGCGATGTGTCTTTCCTGGGCTGACACTCCAATGTTATGGTTCGCGAAACCGAGAGATTCGAACGTTGTGATACCAACGGAAAACGTTTCCGCTGCTGAATCGCAGTTCGAACAACTCCGCATGCGCGAACGATTCCCGATCATTAATCAGGACATGTCGATCGAGAATATGGCACCGGAAGCTGAACGCAACGCCGCAACGATCAGCTACGTCAAAGGCTGCTACCTTGGTCAGGAACCGATCGCACGCCTGGACGCGATGGGCCACGTCAACCGTGCGTTGAGATGTGTGGAATCGAAAGCACCTGCCGCACAAATCATGGGCACCAGCATCCTGACAGAAGGTGACTCGACCATAGGGACGGTCACTTCTGCAGCCAGCACCGACCATGGTTCCATTGGATTGGCAATGCTTCGCACAAATGCCTTTGAGAAACCTCTCCACGTAATTGTCGATGGTCAAAGCGTGGCCATAGGGAAAGCTGCAGAACTAAAGTCATAAGCTATGAAGCTGACTCTCAAAATCATTCTGCTGATGCTGCTCGTCGCCTGTGGACTGGTGGGCATCAGCGGTTATCTGTCAGTTCAGCGCGAGATTGCTTTCTTTGAAGAAGAAATGACGGCGCGTCATGCGCGATTGGTCACTGCCGTGCAACCCATGCTGCTGGATGCGTGGCGGTCGGCTGGTCGAGGCGGAATGTTACGCTTCGTCGCCAGCATTGAAGGCGACGAACAACAGGTTCGCATCCGCTGGGTCTGGCTCGACGAAACAGCGGATGAGACAACTCGCCCCGTTGCTCCATCATCTGCGTTGGCAGAATTGAAATCAGGACAACTCACTTCAGTCCGTGTGCGAGAACTCAACGAGGCCGGTTTGTACTGCACATATTTTCCAGTCGAATTGATTGGAGACAGCCGGCGCGGCGCACTGGAGATGGCCGAGTCGCTTGCTCGGCGCGATCAATACACTCGCAGCACCGTGCAGCGCACAATTCTTCTCATGGGCGCGATGATTATTGCGGCGATGCTGTTGGTTGGCATTGTCGGGCTGCGACTGATCGGTCGTCCGCTGCAGGCACTGATGCTGAAGACACAGCAAATCGCCGCTGGAGATCTGCGCTCGCCTGTGTTGGTCAGCGGATCGGATGAACTTGCGACGCTGGCGACAGCTCTGAATACGATGAGTGCAAAACTGGACGAATCGCAACAGGCCGTGCAGCGAGAATCCGCGCAACGGATCGAAGCCATTGAACAACTGCGGCATGGCGACCGACTTAAAACAGTCGGGCGGCTCGCCTCCGGCGTTGCCCACGAACTCGGCACACCGCTTAACGTTGTCAGCGGTCGTGCCGGGTTGATTGCCGGCGGAAAACTTGGTGATGAAGACGTCGTTCAAAGCGCGAAGACGATTCAATCCGAAGCGACTCGCATGACGGGCATCGTTCAGCAGCTATTGAACTTCGCCCGACGCTCGTCACCCAATCGCACGCTCTGCAATTTGAACTCCGTCATGGATCGAACGACAAATTTGATGGATTCAATCATCAAAAACAAAGGTGCCCACCTTGAAATCACGAAACATCTTCCCGAAGCCATGATGGTCAACGCAGACGCTGCACAAATTCAGCAAGTGTTGTCGAACCTGGTGATGAATGCATTGCTCTCGAAGGAGACAGGCGTCAACATTCAGATTGCCGCAGAAGTTTGCGACGCAAGCTCGCCGGAAGCTGCCGCGAGTTCGCCGAGTCGCGTGGTTCGCGTCACAGTGGCGGATGACGGTGACGGAATTACGGAAGCCGTGCTGCCACACGTTTTCGAACCCTTTTGTACCACTCGCGATGTCGGTCAGGGGACAGGTTTGGGGCTTTCCATCGCACATGGAATCGTCGCCGAACACGGTGGCTGGATGACAGTTAAAAGCGTAGGCGGGCAAGGGACGACGTTTGCCGTCTATTTGCCCGTGGAGGTCGAATTGTGAAGGGACATATTCTTGTCATTGATGACGAACGCAGCATGGTCGATTTGCTGGAAACGGATCTCGCGCTGCGTGGTTACAAAGTCAGCGGATACACGTCGTCAACGGCTGCATTGGATGCTCTGTCGGCCACCGATGCGCAGGTGGTACTTACCGACATGCACATGCCTGGCGTGAATGGCTTGCAGGTGTGTGAACGAGTTGTCGCGAATCGTCCCGACATTCCGGTCGTTGTGATGACAGCTTTCGGCAGCATGGAAACTGCGATCGAAGCCATTCGAGCGGGTGCCTGGGACTTTGTCACGAAGCCCGTGGAAATGGAATTGCTGGCGGTTGTGATGGATCGCGCTGTCCGCCACCACAATCTTCAGGAAGAAGTACGGCGACTGACCGAAAAGCCACAGCCGGCGGATCGATTCGAAGAACTTATCGGAGCCAGTCCTCCGATGCAAAAGCTGTTCGATCAGATTCGCAAGATTGCCCCGACGTCTGCCAATGTGCTGATCACGGGTGAAAGTGGCACAGGCAAAGAACTTGTCGCTCGCGCGATTCATCGCCACAGCCTGCGCAAGAACGGACCACTTGTCGGCATCAACTGCGCTGCAATTCCGGAGACTTTACTTGAAAGCGAACTCTTCGGCCACGCCAAAGGTGCTTTTACGGATGCTCGGGCTGACCGGAAAGGTTTGTTTCAGCAAGCTCAGGGTGGCACGCTGTTTCTGGATGAAATCGGGGATTTTCCACTGGCGCTGCAAGCCAAACTTCTACGCGCAATGGAAGAACGAACCGTACGTCCGGTGGGTGGTGACAAAGAGATCGCATTCGACGCTCGAATTCTGACAGCCACCAATCGCGATCTGGAAGCTGCCGTGGAAGCGGGTCGCTATCGCGAAGATTTCTATTTCCGGATCAACGTAATTCAGCTTGACCTGCCGCCATTGCGTTCTCGCGGCAACGACGTGCTGTTGATTGCTCGAAGTTTGCTGCAAACGTTTGCTCGAGATATGGGCAAAAACGTCGGCGACTTTCAGCCATCGGTTGCCGAGCGATTTTTGAACTACGACTGGCCAGGCAACGTTCGTGAACTACGCAACGTCATCGAACGCGCCGTCGCGTTAACGGAATTTGAAAAGCTGATCGTGGATGACTTGCCCGATCGAATTCGTGATTATCGACAATCAACATTTCGGATCGATACATCGAACCCAGCCGAACTGCAGACACTGGAAGCCGTTGAGCGCCAATACATTCAACGAGTCCTCGCCAGCGTTCAAGGCAACCGCACGGAAGCCGCGCGCATCCTTGCCGTCGATCGGAAGACGTTGTATCGCCGGTTAAAGCAGGAGGAGGATTTATGATTGCCGATTTTTGATTTAAAATCGCAAATCGGCAATCGCAAATCAAAAATTCCCGGTTGCCGGTTTTGACAGGATGAACCCGGATTCGGGACTCATATCTGCGTACAATTAAGAATACTTGACAGGACTAATGTTCAGTTGTCACCCTGAGAACATACATTCTTGCCTTTGAACTTCCTGCCTTTCGAACAAAGCTGATTGCCATGACCACGACTCGCTGTGTGGCTGCTTTCGCCACGACATTCGTATTATTGAACGTTGTCTGTGCTCAGGATGCGATTCAGTTCAATCGCGACATTCGTCCCATCTTCATCGAGACATGTCTCACCTGCCACGGTCCTGACAGTGCGTCTCGCAAAGCGGACCTGCGGATGGATCAACGAGACGCCGCCATTGAACACGGCGCGATCAGTCCGGGGAAGCCAGACGAAAGCGAAATGATTCGCCGCATCATGAGCCACGATCCGGAAGAGATCATGCCTCCGCCGGAAATTAAAAAACCATTGAATGATGCTGAGAAAAAGTTGCTGGTCGATTGGATTCAAAGCGGAGCGGAGTACCAGCAGCATTGGTCGTATATTGCTCCGGTAAAAGCCGAAGTGCCAGCGGTGCCGGAGTCCGTGAAGGCCACGCACGCCAATTGGCCAAAGAATCGCATCGACAATTTCGTGCTGCAGAAACTCTTTGAAAACGGCCTGACGCCAGCCGCTGAAGCCGATCGTCGTACACTCGCGCGACGCGTGAGTCTGGATATCACCGGAATTCCTCCAGCACCGGAAGTTGTTGCTGCGTTTGTACACGACAAGTCGGCGAATGCCTACGAAACGCTGGTGGATTCGCTGCTGGCCAGCCCGAATTGGGGTGAGCATCGTGGACGCTATTGGCTGGATTACGCTCGCTATGCCGACACGCACGGCATTCACTTCGACAACTATCGTGAGATCTGGGCGTATCGAGACTGGGTGATCAAAGCCTTCAATAAGAACATGCCGTTTGATGAGTTCACGATTGAGAACCTGGCGGGTGACCTGTTACCCAACGCGACGCTCGACCAGCAAGTGGCGTCCGGATTCAATCGCTGCAACATGACGACGAACGAAGGCGGCATCATCGACGAAGAATACG
The DNA here is from genome assembly GCA_041689695.1 of Planctomycetaceae bacterium. Classification (GTDB taxonomy): domain Bacteria; phylum Planctomycetota; class Planctomycetia; order Planctomycetales; family Planctomycetaceae; genus SXXK01. Next base: position 9,057 of record JBDNFT010000507.1, read on the forward strand.
CCGTACTCTACACGCGCGATCGCACGGAAACTGTTTCCGCTGTCTGGATGGGGCTGACCGCTGGTTGTGCAACTTGTCACAGTCACAAGTTTGATCAGCTTAGCCATCAAGAGTTTTACGAGATGGCGGCGTTCTTTAATAACACAACGCAGGCTGTTCGCGACGGCAATATCAAAGACACGCCACCGATTATTGCCGTCCCGATGGCAACTGATCGCGAAAGATTCGACGCACTTCCGCCGCTGATCACAACAGCTCGCACGAGCCTTGAAGAACGTCGCAAGGCCGCTCGACCGGAATTCGAAACCTGGGCCACCACCGCAACACCAGAAACACTGGGCGAACCAGTCTCAGCCGACGGCCTGCATTTATTAGCGCACCTTAACGAAGGGCAGGGCAAATCGCTGGCACTGACGCTCGATGACAGCTCCGTTGAAGTCACGTTGAATGATTCGGCCAGCTGGACGGATGGTGCAAATGGCAAGGCCATCAAAGTCCAGGGGACAGCCTGCGAATTGGCAGACGTCGGTGACTTTGAAAGCGACGAAGCGTTTTCCTGCGCGGCATGGATCAATGTCCCGGCGAACGACGGCAACGGCGCGATTTCTGCGCGAATGGCAAACGGCCCCGGTTATCGCGGCTGGGACTTCTGGATGCAGCAGCGCCGCGTTGGAATGCACATCATCAGCGCGTGGCCGGATAAGGGTATGAAGGTTGTGAGCAAAGCTCAGGTTCCTGCGAATGAATGGGTGCATGTCGCGGTGACCTACGACGGATCTCGCAAGGCATCCGGCCTGCAGGTTTATATTAATGGAGCCGTGCAGGATAAGAACATCGAAAATGATAGGCTCGACGATTCCACGATACGCAATGACGTCCCGTGGAAGATTGGGTCACGGTCTTCCGACAGTCCGTTTACGGGCTCGATTCAGGACTTGCGAATTCAGCGCCGAGTTCTCTCAGCGGCGGAAGTGGATTCTTTGGCGAAGCTGAGCCGTTTCCAGGGAACTCTGGCGAAAGCCGTTGATCAACGTACACCCGAAGAAACAAACGAGCTCTACAACTTCTGGTTGAAGAAGTTCGACGCTTCATTTCAGGAATGTGCCACAAACCTTGCTTCGCTGGAAAAAGAAGAAGCCGACATCCGTGCGCGGGGTACGATCGCTCACGTAATGAATGAAAAAAAAGAGGCTGCGATGGCGTTCGTGCTGTATCGCGGCGAATACGATCAGCGTCGCGATCAGGTCACGCCGGGAACTCCCGCCGCGTTTCCTCCATTCCCGCAGGACGCGCCGCGAAATCGCCTGGGATTTGCAGAGTGGCTTTTGAAGCCCGAACATCCGCTCACGGCACGCGTGACGGTGAACCGGTTCTGGCAGGAGATCTTCGGCACGGGCCTTGTTCGCACGACGGGCGACCTTGGTGTGTCTGGCGAGATTCCAATCAATCAGGATCTGCTGGACTGGCTGGCGGTCGAATTCCGTGAAGGCGGCTGGGATATTAAAAAGTTCGTGAAGATGATCGTGATGTCTGCGACGTATCGACAGGCCGCCACGGTCACTCCCGAAAAGCTTGAAAAAGATCCGGCCAATCGTCTACTGTCGCGCGGGCCTCGGTTTCGCATGGATGCTGAAATGGTCCGCGACTACGCATTGGAAGTGAGCGGATTACTTGTTCCGAAAATCGGCGGTCCCAGCGTCAAGCCGTACCAACCGCCGGGCGTGTGGGAATCGATCGCGATGAATGGCAGCACAACGTCGCGTTATGTTCAGGATCAAGGCGACGATCTTTACCGACGCAGTCTCTACACGTTTGTGAAACGCATGGCTCCGCCCGCGTCGCTGGATATTTTCAACTCGCCAAACCGCGAACAGTGTACGGTGCGTCGTGATAGAACGAATACGCCTCTGCAGGCATTGGTGACACTGAACGACGTGCAGTTCGTCGAGGCTGCTCGTCGCTTTGCCGAGCACATTCTGAAGCAAGGCGGTTCGACCGACGAACAGCGACTGCAATGGGCCGCACGAAGATTGCTGTCGCGTGAATTTCGAACGGAAGAATTGCCTGTGCTGATCGAATCACTCGGCCAGTTGACGGCGTTTTACAAAGATCATCCGTCCGAAGCAGCGGAGTTAATCAAGACTGGCGATTCCAAGCCAGACGCCAGCCTTGATGTCACTACGCTCGCCGCATGGACGATGTTGTGTAATGAAATGATGAATCTGGATGAGGTCCTGAATAAGTAGACAGGAAATACACAATGAACACCTTCGAACAATTCCGTCAGAACATGACGCGGCGATATTTCTTTTCACAGGGTTCCAACGTCGTCGGCGCGGCAGCGTTGGCATCAATGTTGGGTCAACCATTGCAAGCCGATATGCTGGGTCAGCAAGCCGGTTTTAACGGCGCTGTGCCGACTCATTTTCCGGGCAAGGTCAAAAACGTCATCTATCTGCACATGGTTGGTGGACCGTCGCAATTGGATCTGTTCGACCATAAGCCGCAGATGAATGACTGGTACGACAAAGACCTGCCGGAATCTATCCGCAACGGGCAACGTCTCACGACGATGACTTCCGGGCAAGCTCGCTTCCCGATCGCACCGTCCATGTTCAAATTTGAAAAAGCCGGCCAATGCGGAATGTGGATGTCAGAACTTCTGCCATGGACGAAAAAAGTCGCCGACGAAATGTGTTTCGTCCGCAGCATGTACACAGAAGCCATCAACCACGAACCTGCCATCAGTCTGATGCAGACTGGCAATCAGGTCACAGGACGACCGTGTCTCGGAAGCTGGATGTCCTACGGTCTGGGATCGCTCAACGAGAACCTGCCGTCATTTGTTGTCATGGTGGCGCGGCCAACGAACCAGGAACAAGTCCAGGCTATCTCCGCTCGGTTGTGGTCATCGGGTTATCTGCCAGGCGAGTATGCGGCAACGTCGTTCCGATCCTCCGGCGATCCGATTCTGTTCATCAATAATCCGAGCGGCGTACCAACTGCCGTACGGCGGACGACGCTGGATGGTTTAAATCGTCTGAATCAACTCAACTATGAACAGATTGGTGATCCTGAAATCCAGACCCGTATTGCTCAGTATGAGTTGGCGTTTCGCATGCAGGCCAGTGTACCGGAACTGACGGATCTGGCATCGGAACCAGCTTCGACTTTTGAACTCTATGGCGACGAAGCGAAGAAACCCGGAACACTGGCCAACACGATTCTGCAGGCCCGCCGTATGGTGGAACGCGGTGTGCGTTTTGTGCAGATTTATCACAACAACTGGGACTCACACGCCAACGTCGCCGGTCGTCTGCCAGATCAATGCCGTGACCTTGATCAGGCAACATACGGCCTGATCACAGACCTCAAGCAACGCGGTCTGCTGGATGAAACGTTGATCATCTGGGGCGGCGAATTCGGTCGCACGATCTATTCGCAGGGCGGACTGTCAAAGTCGAACTACGGCCGCGACCATCATCCTCGCTGCTTCACCATGTGGATGGCTGGCGGCGGTTTCAAAGGCGGAACAATCTACGGCGAAACCGACGACTTCAGTTACAACATCGTCCGAGATCCCGTCCACGTTCGCGACTTCCACGCCACGGTCCTGAATCAGCTTGGCTACGACCACGAACGATTCAACTTCAAGTATCAGGGCCTCGATCAAAGACTCACGGGGGTCATGCCGGCCAAGGTGATCAACGAACTGATTACGTAGTTCGTCACCAGAATAAGAAAGTAAACTGGACTAGTGCCAGGTTTCTGGCCGGTTCAGTTATTGAAGTCAGCCTGGAACACAATGTCCTGTAGAGCATCACCACTATTGACCAACGCGGCAATCGCACTGGTGACAATCGCCATTGGATGTGGTCGTCCTCCGGCTGTCGTCAACCAGACCGAATGGCCTCTGCCAATGGCTGACCTGATCGCGAAGTACCCGAACATCGTCCGCTCGCTTACAACGTATAGATGCAATGATTTCGTAGACTCAAAGTTTGCTTGGCGCATTGTCGGAGAAGACGACGAAATCAATCGTTTGATAGCAGACCTGAATCTCAAGCAATCGACAACTGCACACACAAAATTCAAGGAGCTGCAACAGTCCATTCCCAAAGAGTGGGAGTTTCGCGAATCGAAAGCAACAACAATTTACGTCTCAGATGGGTATGGTGATCAACACCAAGAGGGGACGGACCTCTTGTTGATCGCTCGATATCCAGAAGTGAACGAGACATTTGTGTTGTATCAATGGATCTTCTGAAAGTAGTAGACTACAAAAGATTCGGCCGAGTTGGCGGCGGCGGTTTCTCACATGGCAAGTCAACCGCGCCAATCGGCTCCGCTTGGTTATTTGGCCACCGATTGAATGAATGGGTTTTTCTGCCCAAAACTGTCACCGCGTTCATAAGCATGCATGATTGTGTCATAGAATTCCGTTCATTCTGGCGAGCGGCATGCGTCAGCTTTCCGGTACACCTGCGATTCGTTGGAGTACAGTCTTCAGCCTGCTGCGAACGGTGTTTGTGCAACGTGCCAGTCGCATCGTACCGGAGGGTGACGCCCTGCCGCTCGCCTGGCGGAGAAAATTTACAGTCTATTTCGACTGCCCGACTTTAGTTTCCTCACAACTCTTCAATGCCATCACGGCCATTGCCGTCCCGGCGTGACTGATGAAGTGGTGGTTGTCCTTAAAGAGCGATCGTGTGTACCAGCGGCCGCTTTCGCGTTGGTTGGATTTCAGCCATTTCACGCCGTTGTGAATGACTTCTTCAGAAGAGGACACATCGGCTCGACGAAGTGCGTACAGGACAAACCCCGTGCCGTAACCGTCGCTGTGTTCGGTGTCTTGTTCCAGATCGTCGCCGCGTTTCCAGTCGCCAAGTGTCGCCAGAGCCCAGCCGCCATCAGATTTTTGCAGTGCCTTCAATTGCTGAATCGACACGGCTTTTTCTTCGGCAGTGATCAGATCAGGAACATAGCTGTTAGCCCACAGCAGCATTGCCTGATGATGCCGCGTCGGAGGAGCGTTTGCTTTCAGCCAGCGGCGCATGCCTTCCATGCCCTTTTGCGCTGCAGGAGTTGCCGCGTAGCCGTCTGGTGCGACTCCCACGGCAATGGCCGCCAGTGTGACGCCATAGTGATCGTCAGATTCCATCGGTGGCCAGTCGCACTTGAGCCAACTGAAACCGCCGTCTTCTTTTTGAACTGTCCACATGCGGTCGAGTGCTGCGCGCGACGCGGCGTGGAGTGTGCCGGTGGTTGCGGCATCATTGAATGCGAGTGCGGCGGCGGCGGCAACGACTTCGGCATCCCAGCGTGGCCCCTGATCTTCCCATCGCTTTTGAACAAGTTCTTCTGCAAACGCACGGACTTGTTGATGAGCTGTGTTGTCCGCTGAAATCGCGGGTCGCGCGTAGAGAAAAGCGAAGTTTGTGTGACACGTGAAACACTTACGGTCTTTCTGCCATGTGAGCGCTGCGGAATCCAGAAAGTGTGCTGCCTTTTCAAGTGATGCTTCTTTGGAGATTGCCTCGTCAGCCGTATTGGCCGATGGTGCTGCAACGTTTTCCAGTGTGACGTCAGCAGCAGATGCCCCGACGACGATGGAGAAAAACAAACCGAGAACTAAAACGCAGCGACTGAAAATGTGCAGGGACGGCATGTACTTTGATCCTTTCGAAACTGAAGCGAAATCAGCAAACGCTGAATCATCCATCTGCTGATAGGCGACGGGATCGCTAATCCCTCTTGAGTTCGCTGATCCGTGATGGTCTGCGGAAGATCCTGGAGATCTGCTTTGAACCGCAAGCTGCAGCTTAACCGAAATCGAACAATTCACTCCAGAACGACTCCTTTTTCCTGGGTTTAGAATGGTCCTTCGACGCTGAAGAATCGCGCAAGTCATAGTGCCGTTCGCGGTCTTCGGACAACTTTCCCCCAGCACCGTCATGGCCCGAACGTTCGATGATCTTGTCAAGTTCGCCGCGATCAAGCCAGACACCTCGGCAGGCCGGGCAGTAGTCAATTTCAACTCCAGAACGTTCTGTCATTTGCAGGCTGGAATCACACACGGGGCATTGCATTGGAAGAACTCCTTGGAAAGCGGAAGACATGGTTCAGAGTCTACTCGAAACAAGAACCGGACATAGATTTCTAATGAATAGGTAGTTTTCAAGGCAGTCATCATAGTTTGACACACACGGGGCACGCCGAATTCTGATTTACAGATGTCGGTCAGACACTTTTCGCCCCAAGGTTAGGCTCGCAACCAGCAATAACAAATCTATAACACGTGACGAATCTATTCGCTCATTCAATAGATCGACGATCCTTTCAGGAACCTGGCTCGAATAGCGTGCGTCAGGTTTTCCAGGCTGATTTGTTTCGCTTAGTGTCAGGCTGGAAAGCCTGACGTACTTTTCACGATCTTATTTCGGAACCGTTCGTAACACTGGGGAAGTCGCAAATTTCCCGAACCGTGAACAGTTCAGACAAAGCACTGCATCCAATCGTCAGTGGCCGAGAGTTCAGGAGGAATCGACACCGGTGAATCGATCGATTCGGTCAAGGTGGCTAGTTTGGAAGGCATTGCTCTGTGACATAGTATTTGCGAAAAACGGAAATTGCAGACCGAATTCGGTGATTTGTGTCGTAATTCCCTTTGTACCTGACGTAAGTAACGCATACACTGTGAGCCACTGGTCGGGCTCGGAGCCTTTCATTTCATCCTCCATGGCCCAGAGAGCATGCTTCCGCATCGCACTCAAAATTTGACATGGCTGCTGATTCTTTGGCAGCTTCTACTTCCGTCGGGTGCGCCGTGGCTGCATACCGTTGTCGATGGCTCTTGTTGCACGTCCTTAATTGAGCAACATTCCCAAACAACGTGCTGTCACCATCATCACTCGACGAAATCGGCCTGTTGCGCTGCTGCGGATTGCAGCGACTCAGATAAATCTGGCGGCGAAGAGTCACCTTCCACCCCAGCCCCGCACGATTGTTCGCATTGTGCCATTTGTCAAGCAATTTCTGCTCCGAGAGTGCTCGTCGTACTGATCGAGCTACCTAAATTCGTCGAGCAAACTGGCGTCATTGAAGTGCCTGAGTGTGCAGATCCTCTGCTGGGATTCTGTCTGCCTTTGCAATGCCGTGCTCCGCCTGCTGCGTGAGTCGTGCTATCCATGATGTCACGCGAGCAGTCGCGTACAGTCGTGTTTGCGCTATCTTGGTTCAGGACATTCGTTCGCGATGAAGCTGCGTTGTTCGAGTGATTGAATTTTTGATGGTGTCTGCCCTATCCGCACCACTTCTCTCTCGACGCGAACGTCAAGCGTTCGCATGTCCGCTCCTGACTTTCAGGGAATCATCTCGTCTGCGGCCTGTGCGGTGCGTTACACGGGTCCGACCAGTCCGTGCACTTAGCGGCCGCGGCGAGGTGTCTCTTTCTGAACAATAAACCTGTGGCAAGTGCTGCAGACTACCTTTTTGGATATCAATCTCATGAAAAACGTTTCTGGTGCAGGGCGTGGATTTACGCTGATCGAATTGCTTGTTGTGATTGCAATCATTGCCATCTTGATTGCGTTATTGCTGCCTGCAGTGCAGCAGGCTCGCGAAGCTGCTCGCAGGACTCAATGCAAAAACAATCTGAAACAAATTGGTCTGGCTCTTCACAACTATCTGGATGTTGCCCAGGTATTTCCGCCGGGCTGGATCGCGGTCGATGACACTGGAGCTCCGAGTGCCCATGAAGGCACAAGCGGAGTCGGCTGGGCCACAATGATTCTGCCGTATATCGAACAGGCCAACATTTATAGTCAGTTCAATGCCAGCCTGCCGTTGACAGATCCGGCGAATGCTGTGTTTCTTCGGAATCAAATAGCTGCGTACAAGTGTCCGTCTGATCCGCAGCCGGAGTTCTTCGTCATTGCAGAAGAAGGCAGCGGCGTCCCGATCACGGGTTTGCCGATTGCAAACTACATCGGCAACTTCGGAACTGAAGAACTGGATGGTTGTGAAAATGCTCCCGGGACTCTTCCGGTCATGGCGGACGGAACCTGCAAGGGTAATGGAGTCTTTTATCACAACAGCAAAGTTCGCATCGCCAATATCACAGACGGAACAACCAACACGTTTATGGTGGGCGAGCGAAAGACTGTTCCGAGTCTGGACTGGTTTTCTACATGGCCGGGCATGATCGCGGAGGGCGAAGAGGCATTTCAGCGCGTTTGTGGCTCGGCCGATCATCCGCCGAATCATCCGGCGACACATTTCGATGACTTCAGCAGTCATCACGTTGGCGGAGCTCAGTTCTGCCTGGGCAACGGCTCTGTTCGCTTCATCTCCGAAAACATCGACAGGGGTGTTTATCAATCCCTCGCCACAATTCAGGGTGGTGAAGTTGTGGGTGAGTTTTGATGTCATAAAAAACGTTCTCAGCCACTGTGCTCTCTCAATAAGGCAACAACAATGTCGATGACATTTTTCTCCAGCGATTCGCAGGCAACTTCGAACTTTACTCATCGCCCTCTGGCACGGTTGCTTCAATCGCTTCAGCGAACGAATACAGCGTTGAATCATGACTTCTGCCCAGGGGCCAATCGTTGGTTGTATTGGTTGAAGAGTCCGTTGTGGAGCCTGCTGCTGGCTGCTGGGATCTCGCTGCTGTGCGGCGTTTTTCTGAAGACGGAAGCTCTGTTCATCACCGCCATTCTGCTGCTGGTCGGTGGCATTGGTGTTGCCTTACCATGGCTGGCGATGCGTGGCGTCGATGTTCATTTGATGTTTGACGCACGACGAAGTCGAGTCGGTCAGCCGGTAATGGTTCGCCTTCGAGTTCGCAATCGATGGCCATGGCCGATCTGGGGATTATCACTCGTGCGGGGATTTGCTCTGCGAGACACGAATGACACCGACGAAGGAGTCTCGCTGGCGCGAGTTCCAGGCTGGTCGACAGTGGAATATTCATGGTCGTTCGTTCCAAAGCTTCGAGGTTGCTATCCACTGGCGAATCCGGAGATGGAAACCGGATTCCCGTTTGGTTTGTATCGAGCGTCTCGAAAAGCAACTGTCGATGGATGTGTCGTCGTCTGGCCCACCACAGTGATGCTGGCTGGTCTGCCTGACGCCGTGTCATCCAACCAGTCAGACGATCAACTGGCCGATCGGCGAGTTGGTGACTTTGGTGATATGCTGGGGACGCGAGTCTTTCGAAGCGGTGATTCGCTGCGTCGAGTCCACTGGGCTCAGACGGCCCGTCAACAGCAGATGATCGTGTGCGAACGACAGGCTCCGGCCACTACGTCCGTGCGAGTTATTCTGGATGTTGATTCCGCCAGCCATCCGGACGTAAGTGCCGGCGAACGAGATTTGCAAAATTCCCTGGAACGTGCTGTCAACGTCGCCGCGAGCGTTTGTGAATCGCTGCATCGCCAGCACTGCCGCGTGGAGCTGTCACTGAACAATCAACTGTTCGTGTCCGGTGAATCTGTGCATAGCTTTCAGCGTTTGATGGACTCGCTGTCGCAGGCCACACTGACCGGTCAGCGATCGCATTTCAGTCGGCGACAACAGTCGCCGTCATTCAACATTGTGATCACAACTCCGCAGGGAGTTTCTTCGAATGGATTCTGCCGAGCCGGTCAGCATGTGATCAGCGTGTCGGAGAATGTTACTTCGACAGCGCCATCGCCGCATAGTTCATGGATTTCACTGTGCAATTCCATCGACGCGAGTGTTGACCTGCAGCGACAATGGAAAGGCGCTTGCAATGTTCGGTAGACGCGAGTCAATCGCGCGGTCTCGAATCACGGCGTCACATCGTTCGCGCACAACGGCGACTGCCTCGGATCATCAGGTTCGTCGCACGACCGGATCTTTGCATTGGATGACGGTGCTTCTGTCCTTGCTTGCGTCACTGATTTTTGTGCTTGCCGACGCAGACCGAGGTCGAAGTTCCGAGTCCCTGTGGATTCAGATTGCGGTCGAAGTTGCCGCGACATTTGGGTTCACCTGGCTGGTCCGACGTCGACTCGCTCTGATGAACGAAAAGCCGCTGATTATTCCTTTGCTGTTGGTTGTCGTGCTGCTGAGTCTGCTATGGGAACCGTTTCATCGCTGGTTTTTTCAGACGGGTCGGCCATTTGAAACGATGGTGATGAACAGCCAAAAGACTCTGATGCTGGCAACCGCAGTGCTCGGATATCGTGTAGCGTATCAGCGATTGTCAGTGATCATCGGAGTTGCTCTGGCAATCTTTTGTGCGGCCATCTCTTCCGAGCATCGCGTTCAATGGTTAATAGCTGTTTACGGCTTCGCAGTTGTCAGCTGGATGATCGCGAGTCACTGGGACACACTTCGTTCTCGATTAATCGCTGGCGAGACGCGACGTCTGCCGCTGCGATGGCTGATCGTTGGACCATCGATTCCGTTGCTGATGTTGCTTGCATCGGCCGATGGAGGTCATCGTGCGATCACGGCGATGCGCGGTTTCCTGCCTGGTTCGGGCGGTGACGGCGAATCCGATCCTTACTCGCGTGGCGGCGTCAATGACGGCGAGAACCTCGTCGCTGGAACGGATAACATCAAGTCTTTTGGACCCATCGAAGACGCTCCGTTCGCCGACGACGACAAGCCGAGCCTGTACGATATCTTCAACGATTCGTTCGACGAGCCTGTTCGAAAGATGAAGGATCAGGATCGTTCGATTGCATTGCCGCCTCAAACGCTGGCGGAAGTGAATGCTCGCATGGCGAAGACAGAAAAGGCGGGCAGGGAATTTTCGACTCTGCGGAAGTCGACTCGACCAGATCAGAAGAAGATCAAGGATCTTGAGAGCACTGCTCTGCTATACATTGCCGGACGAGTTCCTCTGCATTTGCGGATGGAAACGTACGACATTTTCGACGGCATCGACTGGATCGCCGAAACACTCAAGGATGAACCTCGCGGACTTGCGATTGAGTCCAGTTACGGCCGTCCATGGCTGAAAATTCCCTGCGCGAGCCGCGCACTGGGAGTCTTTGCAGGGCAGGAAACTCATGCAGTGAAAGTCATCAATCTTCGTACCAACGTTATTCCTGCGCCGCTGGAATTGCGGGCTCTGCACATCGATAAGGTTGATCAGATCGGCATGTTCAAATGGTACAACGACACGATCCTGAGAATGGATCGAAAGTCATTGCCCGAATTCACGGCCATTCACCTGCAGTCCGAATGCATGGACCATTCGCTGCTCCATGATCACGACGATCTCACGTTTCAGGCGCTGTCGGACATTAAAAGAACGCAGCTGCCGGAACTCAAACAAATGGCAGAAGTTCGAAGTCTCGCCCAGACGTGGACTTCCGGAATTCCGCACGGTTATCAACAGATCGAAGCCATCTGTGAGCAACTGCGGACAAATTATAAGGTCGATCGTTCCGCCCACGCTCCCGAAGATTGTCGGTTTCCCGCAGGGCATTTCCTGTTCGAATCCAAGCGCGGACCAAGCTATCAGTTTGCGACGGCTGCAACGCTGATGCTTCGCAGTCTGGGATATTCAACACGACTGGTTTCGGGGTTCTATGCCAATCCGGAACGCTTTGATATTTCCAATGGTCACACGGCCGTGCATTCGTCGGACGTGCATTTCTGGTGCGAAGTTTTCGTCGGCGCGGGCACGTGGGTGACGCTGGAGCCGACGCCTGGATACGAAGTACTGACACCTCCGCCTGGCCTGTTGAAGCAGGCAATGATGCTGGTGGCAGACTGTGCTCAATGGATACTTCGACATTGGCTGTTCGCGTTGACCACATCTGCCGTCGCCGTCCTGGCATACGTGAAACGTCACCGACTGGCAGATCTGGGCTATACGCTCACATGGCAATTTTGTCCGGCACAAAATGCGCGTGGGCGAGTCCTTCAAACCATGCGTTTGCTGGAACGCCGACTGCGTTTCGCCAGACTTGCTCGTCCTTCCGGAACGACGTTTACATCATGGCTTCGAAGACAACAAACACATCTTGAGACACGTTCTGAAACTCCATTGGCCGTCGCTGAATTTCTGCAGTTAGCAGATTGGGCGGTTTATGGAGTTGACGATCTCGAAACTGCGGTGATGAAGGCTGACGTCGAATCCACGTGTGGCCAGGTCAGCCGATTGTTCATGCTGGCAGAGCTACGGACGTCGGCCATCAAGTATCGGCTGGAATCTAATGCTCCATCCGCACCATTGAACCCCTTGAATTTGAACTCTTCGAATCCGGAAGTTGCTTACTCATGACTGTGGCGGAACTGTGCGTTTCTTCTACGAGTGATCTCGTGGCCTTGTCGCAGCTGCGCGAGCGGCTCAATCTTACTTTGCGAGGCAAGCCAGAGGTTGTCGAATTGGTTTTGGTGTGTCTTCTGGCTAATGGTCACCTGTTGCTGGAAGACAAACCGGGACTTGGAAAAACGACGCTTGCCAAGGCTTTGGCGTCAGGCATCGGCGGTCGATTCTCTCGATGCCAGTGTACACCCGATTTGCTTCCGAGCGACATCACAGGGTTCAACATTTTTAATCAGGGTACTCACGAATTTGAATTTCGCGAAGGTCCGGTCTTCGCCGACGTTTTGCTGGCCGACGAAATCAATCGCGCAACGCCTCGCACTCAAAGTGCATTGCTGGAAGCGATGGCCGAACGACAGGTGACCGTGGACACTCGACGCTATTCGCTCAGCAGTCAGTTCTTCGTCATCGCCACACAAAATCCAGTGGATCAGCACGGGACGTATCCGCTGCCAGAAGCACAACTGGATCGATTTGCGATGAAGCTGAGCGTTGGCTATCCGGCAGCCGCAGATGAAGTGCGAATGCTGCAGGACGCTGTTGGAAGCTCTCAGTCAAGAGGTGACGATCAGCCCGTTTTATCACTTGAACAACTGACACGAATTCAGGAATCCGTGGCTGCCCTGTCTGTTGCTCCAAACGTTCAGAATTATCTTGTCCGACTCGCTCAGGAGACTCGCCGTCACGCAAGTATCGCACTCGGGCTAAGTCCGCGAGGACTACTGACATGGCAACGCGTGGCTCAGTCTCATGCCTGGCTGTCCGGTCGAAAGTTCGTAACGCCTGATGACGCGCAGCAGGTTGCTGTTCCCGTGTTGAGCGTCAGAATAGGACTTGAACCCGCCGAAGCCGCGACTGTGATTCAGGAGATTTTGGAACGAGTGAGAGTGCCGAATGAATAATGGGCTGCGGTGAAAAGAAAACGATTGTGTGCCTTCCTGCTGGAACGGGACCGCCCAACGCATTAAGGAAGTCTAAATACGTGGAGTGTGCGAAACAGGGGATTCTATGAACACGATTTTCAATAACCACTGGCTCTTGCTGACGGCAATGTTGAGCTGTGCGATCACAATCGGCTGTGGCTCCTCTGAAGAGGCACACGATTTACATGACGATGAACACGCAGGCCATGAGCACGCAGACGATGAACACGCAGACCATGAGCATCTGGAGCACTTCGTTCCGACTCATAAGCCGAACGACTTCGCGGAGATGGTTGACCAACTTGCCCTGCGATTTCCGCAGTTGGTATTAACATCGAAGTTAACATCAAGCACTGGCACTGGCGACAAACGTTCAACCGCACGACAGGAACTGGCTGACATCATCGGCTGGATTCCCGAATTGGCCGCCGATAGTGAATTGAAGAAAGCTGACTTCGAATCCGCAGTCGCAACAGCAAACAAGCTTTCAAAATTCTTTCAGGAATCTGCCAGTTCGGCAAAAGCGACGTCTGTCGATCCGGCAGCATTCGAACCTCTGATCGAAGAGCTGCGTCCGTTGGTTCCAAAATCTCAAGCTCGATCGGAGCGGATGTAGCATGGCCGAAATGATGCTCTGGGGTTTTCTTGTTCGATTCACTGTCAGCCTGATTCAGGCATCTCCGTTTATCCTCGTAGGATTTGCAGTCGCCGCCGTTCTGCGTCGATTCTTTGGCTACGAAGAGACTCGAAGACTCTTCGGCGAAGGCACTCGCTCGGCCTTGCTTCGAGCCTGGGTGATCGGCATGCTGTTGCCAGTCTGTTCGCTTGGCGCAATTCCTGTGATCCGCGAAATGCGACGCGCGGGAATTCGAGGCGGAACGATTCTGGCGTTCGCGATGTCCGGGCCTTTGTTCAATCCACTGTCGCTGCTTTACGGACTGACTCTTTCAGAACCGATCGCCATTCTTTCCTTCGCGGCCTGTTCGCTTGTGATCGTGACAACCGTGGGACTGATCTGGGATCGCATGTTTCCGGATTCCGCCGTGCCGGTCGTTGAGGAGAAAGCGGTTGCTTACGGCTATCGGCGAATGCTGGCAGTGGGCGCCGCAGCAGGACGCGAAGCTACATCAGCCTCGTTGGTCTACATACTGATGGGACTTGCGGGAGTCGGTCTGCTGGGCGCGTTCATCCCGGCCAACAGCTTGCAGCATACATTCAATTACGACAACCCGCTGGCACCTCTTTACATGACCGGCATGGCGATTCCAGTCTACGCGACACCGATGCTGGCGATGTCTCAACTGGGAATGATGTTTCAGCATGCCAATTCCATCGGCGCTGCTTTCGTGCTGCTGGTTCTGGGAGCTGGGATGAATCTGGGCATCGTGGCGTGGCTGTATCGCGAATACGGCTTCAAGCGAGGAACCGTTTGGATGGTTCTTCTGTTGAGCATCGTGCTGGGTCTGGCTTACGGAGTTGATCAGCCGCTGTTTCCAAAAGACATCGAACCCGCGAACCACACGCATGCGTTTGATATTTACTGCCAGCCATTTTCGGGACCGCCAACGACGTCATACTTTGAAACGACGAAGCTCAAACTGCAGCGAGATATCAACCCATTCGAATGGCGTCCGTTGTGGATATTCGGACTTCTGATTTTATCCGGGGTGATCCTGAAGATCGCTGATCGGTCTTCAAAACTGGAACAATGGCTCGATGCTGCTCCGCCAAAGCAGATTGCCGGAGGCGGAGACATCATCGTACCGGGGCTGGTACTGGGTCTGTTGTCGCTGGCGGGATTAGTCGCAATCAGCATTGTCGGATGTTTCGCCTACTATCCGGCTCCTGACGAGTGTCTCGAAGCCATGACAGATACACGCATCGGCGCGCTGAGTGCGGCATTGTCGCTGGATCACACGGAGACGAAATACTGGGCCGAACGCTACGACGACTGGACTCGCAAACTTGAAGTCGGCGCGTACCTTCGCCATGGAGAATTGAGCGACTATCACCGCTGGAAAGCTCGACTGCTTCGCGAACAATTAGAGATGCTCAAACACGAAGTCGAA
>JBDNFT010000508.1:0-2407 GCA_041689695.1 Planctomycetaceae bacterium
TACTGGGCCGAACGCTACGACGACTGGACTCGCAAACTTGAAGTCGGCGCGTACCTTCGCCATGGAGAATTGAGCGACTATCACCGCTGGAAAGCTCGACTGCTTCGCGAACAATTAGAGATGCTCAAACACGAAGTCGAAGACGCGGAGCGTGATGAAGTCACGAAGCTCATCTCGCGAATTTCAAGATCGCACAACCGCATGAGCCATGCGTTCCGGGAAGAGTTGTGAAAAGAATCCCTCGCCATGAACGAGACACCGACTCGGCATGATTTTCTCAGCTTTACCGATTTTGCATCCAGAATAGTCTCGTTTCTTTATTTCCAGCCGGATTTCAGCGTTCTCACTTGTTCGTTTCTGAATTACACTGCAGGCTGGAGGTAGCCCATGATTTCTTTTCTGGTCGGAAGAATTCAGACGTGGGTGGCCTCTCTTTACGTGAAGTACATCAACCGCTTCAGATTGAATCTTCGCCAACGCTGCCTAGATGGAATCCGACCAGAATGCGTACCTGTCGAAGGGTCGTCCGCGACCACCGCTCCACTCCTGTTCTTAGAACAGGTTTTACTCTGATCGAACTTCTGGTGGTCATAGCCATCATTGGAATTTTGATTGCCATCCTGTTGCCTGCCGTGCAACAGGCTCGCGCGGCAGCTCGCCGAACTCAGTGCCAGAACAATCTGAAGCAAATCGGGTTGGCACTGCATCAATTCCATGATGCAAGTGGAGCCTTTCCTCCAGCGCGAATTGTCCTTGACGGCGTACGCACGCTTTCATCAAACGGCACCACGAACGGCGTGGACGAGCCATCATGGCTGATTCATGTTCTGCCGCATCTGGAACAAGCGTCACTTTTCAGCAGTTGGGATTTGTACAAACCTTTTGGGTCACAGTCGCTGAAAATTCGACAAACCGCTGTTCCTGCCTTTCTTTGTCCTGAACGTCATGGAGGCACATCGCCAATCGCACCAGATGCATCCGTCGTTATTTCTTTGCCATGTGGTTGCTCTGGCGGAGTTCAGTATATTCCCGGCGGTGCGGTGGTTGATTATGTCGCCAACCACGGAGACCTGACTCCGGGAGCAGTTGGCCAGCCGACAGACTTCTACTGGGGCGGCCGAGGCACAGGAGTCATCATCTCCAGCCATCCGAAAATGAAAGGATCTGATATTGTTCCGGGGTGGTCTGGCAAGATTGCAATCTCGGATATCAAAGACGGAACTTCAAACACAGTGCTGGTCGGTGAGCCTTTTATTCCAGATGGCGAAATGACGAAAAGTCCATACAACGGTCCCGGCTATTTCGGCCGTCACTTTCAGAATTTCTCACGCATTGGCGGGCCGGGTGTTCCTTTGGCACATAATTCAAAAGATCAGCGAGGAACGTTGTACTCCTTTGGAAGTGATCACAACGGCGTTGTGCAATTTGCCCTCGCCGATGGCAGCGTCCGAGGCATTTCCACTTCTATCAGTTCCAATGTGCTCGGCAATCTTTGTAATCGCAGCGACGGAATTCCAATCAGTAACTTCTAGACCTGGAAGATTTTCAGTGAACCTATCGCCTGTCTTTATGACGTTGCTTTGCATGTTCCTGCTGGTTGGTTGCGGTGAAAGCAGAGTTCCTACGTATCCAGTTTCCGGTACGGTTGTGTTCGACGATGGCTCGCCGGTTCGCACTGGAACTGTAGAGCTTTCCTGTAACGACCACACACTGACAGCGACGGGAAGAATCGCTGAAGACGGCAGTTTTGTGCTTGGCACCTACGAGAGTGCCGATGGTGCCTGCGCAGGAAACCACCGCGTCATCGTGATGCAAATGATCATCAATGATGGCACGGTGAATCACACAAAAGACCATGGGCAACCGGTTGACCCGATGTATGCGTCATACAACTCAAGTCCGTTGACTGCATCCACAAATGCCGAAGATCGCAACACGCTGAAGCTCACAGTGACTGCCCTGAAACCGCGTTGATATGCGAATTCAAAGAAAGTGAATGTCGGGGTTGCGCATCACTGGTCTGAACTTCTGACACAGTAGACATGGCTGCCAACTCGAATCAGCAGGCTGCCACTGACGGCTGCGACACCGTATTGAGTCAGCCCGGAGCAGATCACAGGCAAGATCACGGGTGCTGAGATCACAGGTGCTGAGATCACAGGTGCTGAGATGGTGCAGATCACAGGTGCCATGCACCTTGAGTGATCACATTATTGTCCCGGGGCCGGTGCTGGGTATGATGTCGCTGGATCACACAGAGGCAAAGTACTGGGCCGAACGCTACGACGACTGGACTCGCAAACTTGAAGTCGGCGCGTACCTTCGCCATGGAGAATTGAGCGACTATCACCGCTGGAAAGCTCGACTGCTTCGCGAACAATTAGAGATGCTCAAACACGAAGTCGAA
>JBDNFT010000509.1:0-2272 GCA_041689695.1 Planctomycetaceae bacterium
CACCAGGCTTCGGAAGACACAGATCAGGAACGATTTCCGAGAGTTCAATCTGATTCACAGGCGAATGAAAACCACGATCAAACGACACTCGCTCAATCCTGTTATCGAACAACTTCTGAAGAGCCTTCGTGGCTTCGATCGCGACACCCGAGTCGCACTGGTCATGCACAACTCACGAGCTCGCTGCGTAATCATCGCGGCTTTTCGCAGGAGTTCGCGGTACGGTTCCTTCATCCGTCGCACATAATTCGGGCCCTTTTTTCCCGCGATGCGGTCAATTTCGCGAGCCAGTTGCTTCACTCGTTTCCACAGATGGTGATGCTGTCGCCAGCCGAGAATGCTGTCACCCACTGCAAGCTCTGAACACATTTCGAGGATCTTTCGCAGGCCATCGCGAATGAGCGAACTCTCGGCGGGATAATGGATATTTGTCTCCATGACAAACGAATCGGCTCGTAGTTTTTTGAGGGCTTCCGGATCGATAATTAAGTTCGACCTGATCGATCGGCGGACTGTCCAGACGAAGTTGTTTTGAGTATGATTTTCGGATCCGTGGCCCCTCGAAGACTGAGCGAAGTTTTTCCGTTTTGCTGACGTTTTCAATCAACTCTACGGTTTACCTCCTCATCTTCGAGGAGCCTTTTCTCATCCTCGTCTGACTTTTTCAAGCTCGGGCCATTTTAAAGACACGCACAAGTTATCCGGGGACTGACATTCGAACGGTTGCCTTTTCGCCTGATTGCAGCAACTTTGCTGTCGCGGGCGATGACAAAGCCATTCACGTCTGGGACACGTCTACAGGCCAGGAGATTTTAACGTTCGCGAATCTTCCTGCCGCAGTCAACCAGATCGCATTCTCCCCGAACGGGCAAATGCTAGCCGCTGCACTGCACGACGGAACGATCCGCATCTGGCACGGGCCGAAAACAGGCGCAGAGATGACATCGCGCTAAATAGTTGCCCCGAAACAATATGCGGGTTTGTAAAATGTATGATGGACTTGCAGTCCGTCATTTTGCGGACGGACTGCAAGTCCATCCTACGGCGAATTACAGAAATTATTTCTGGACAAATCCTTAGCGGACGTTCGCCTTAAGTCGCAGGCGGCAGCAAGACCCACCAGGCGAGGGCAAACGGGCCGGCGAAGAGTGGGCTGTCGAGAAGGTCGAGCAGACCGCCGAAGCCGGGCATCAAGATGGCGGAATCTTTCTTCTGCACGTCGCGCTTGATCAGCGATTCGCAAAGGTCGCCAATCAGACCGATGAGCCCGATCACTGCGGAGTAGGCAATGATGTTCAGCAACGAGCCCGGTACGATAGCGACCGTAAAAAGTTGCCCGGCAAAGGTCAGCCATAACCAGCCGCCGAGTATGCTTCCAACGATGGCTCCGAAAAGTCCGATTTGGGTTTTGCCGGGACTCAGGATCGGTGCAAGTTTTCGCTTCCCCCAGAGACGTCCGAATCCATACGCAAACGTATCTCCGGATTTGACGCAGATGATCATTGATGCAATCGCAAAGTATCCAAGATGCGAATTTGGAAACCACCGCAGCTGCGCAGTGACAGCTGTCAGTCCTCCAGCATAGCAGACTGCCAACAGGTTTCCGCCAAGCGACTCCATGGATCGGCCCGGTTCACGAAATCGAGTCGCCTCAAATGTCAGCAGTACAAGGAACGAAAGTGTGAATGCCGCTCCGATCCAGCCCAGGGAATTCAAGAGAGACGCAGTTCTGTCATCACTATTGCCGTTCAAAAATACGTGGCCCCATGATGCAAGTACAACCAGGCTGCTGAGTATCGCCGTTGCATAAAAGGATGGTCGGATGCTGCGAACTTTCAACAGGTCTGTCAGCTCATATGAATTGCGAACTGCAATGAACAGCCAGAACCCCAGCAGAATGTATGCAGAAGTTCCGAGTCGATGGTCCAGCCAAAACAGGGCGATGATGGCCGGCACCAGAATCGCAGACATCACCATTCGCCAGCCAAGCATGATTCAAAAGTCCCGTGTAGTGATCTGTGTAAGTCGTGTCGTGCCAGATGCGGCGGTCGCGGGCAACAGATTCAGAATTTCGACTCAAGAATCGGCAATCAAAAATTGTCAATCTCAACTCACCGGAGTTAACCCGCCGAATCGTCGATCACGTCTTGAAAATTCACGAATCGCATCGCGAAGGTCTTCTTCGCGAAATTCCGACCAGTGTTTATCCGTGCCCCAGATTTCCGAATAGCTGATCTGCCAGAGCAAGAAATTACTGATGCGATACTCACTG
>JBDNFT010000510.1:0-1902 GCA_041689695.1 Planctomycetaceae bacterium
AACGCCCCAGGTTCGTCGATCAACGCAAGCACATTTTCTGCGCAAGTGTCACCGCGCACTTGTTTTCACGCGGAACCGCAATTTTGATGACACCCGTTGCGAAATCAGGGTTGAAGCTGCATGATGAGTGAAAAGCTGCAAAACATATTGTTGCAAAAGTAGCCTACCCCAGAATCCCCTGCACAATTTCACCATGCACATCGGTCAAACGATATTGGCGACCCTGATAGCGATAAGTCAGTCGCGTGTGGTCAATGCCACAAAGATGCAACATCGTCGCCTGCATGTCGTGAACGTGTACCGGGTTCGAAGTGATGTTCCATGCAAAGTCGTCGGTTTCGCCGTAGACCGTTCCCGGTTTGATTCCGCCACCGGCCATCCACCAACTGTACGCTCGACCAAAGTGATCGCGGCCTTTGGGATTCACGGGATCTCCCTGACCAAACGGCGTACGTCCGAATTCTCCGCCCCAAACGATGAGCGTATCATCCAGCATCCCCCGTTCTTTCAGATCCTTCACCAGTGCGGCAGATGGGCCGTCCGTGTCGGTGCATTGTTGTTCAAGTTGAGTAAACAGGTTTCCATGTTGATCCCATCCCGCATGCATCAACTGCACAAATCGTACACCTCGTTCCAGCAAGCGGCGGGCCACCAGACAGTTATTTGCGTAGGTGCCTTTTTCCAATACGTCGGTGCCGTAGCGATCAAGCGTCGATTTGGTTTCACCTGAGAAATCGACCAAGTCCGGAACACTCGACTGCATCCGAAACGCCATTTCGTATTGTGCTATGCGTGTATCAATTTCCGGATCGCCGTAGTCGGCCAGATGAGCTTGATTCATCGACGCCAGATCATCCAGCATCGCACGGCGAGATTCAGGACTGATGCCAGAAGGATTCGTGAGATATGGAACGAGATCGCCCGTATTTCGAAATCGAACGCCCTGAAAGCGACTCGGAAGAAAACCTCTGCCCCAGTAATAATCGAAGACTAACTGTCCGCAGGTCTTCGCTTTGTCACTGGATGTCATCACCACGAACGTCGGTAGATTATCTGTTTCATTGCCAAGCCCATATGACAACCACGCACCCATGGCAGGCCGACCTGGAATCTGCGAACCCGTCATGAACAGCGTCACGCCAGGAGCGTGATTTACGGCTTCCGTGTGCATGCTTCGCACCACGCAAATGTCATCCGCGATGGAACCGATATTCGGCAACATTTCGCTGAGTGGTATTCCAGCCTGTCCGTAGCGTCGAAAGGGTTTGATGGCTGGCTGACATGGCCACTTTCCGTATCCACTGGACATTGTCGAGAGGCGTGTTGTGCCACGGATCGAATCCGGAATGTCCTTTCCCTTCATTTGGCGCAGGACGGGCTTGTCGTCAAACAAATCCACATGCGACGGCCCGCCACCTTGCCACATGACGATAACACGTTTGGCCTTCGCTGGAATGTGCGGCATCCCTGCCAGGCCGAGATCCGCCGCACGCGCCGACGGTGAACCAGTCAGCGAAGCAAGTGCTGCCAATCCAATGCCGGTTGAAGTTGAACCGAACAACTGGCGACGAGTCACACGAGCGATGTTGTCGAGATAAGGATTTGGCATGGCGGGCTGATTCGTGCAGGATTTGAGAGAATCATAAATGCTGGCAGACCTGCAGGATACCAATGTCTGACTATCCGCTTCAACTCAATTCAATAAATCGCTGGATCTGGATCTTTGCTTCCGTCTGCGTGCAGAAAACGGAAGTCGCAGCCTTCGTGAGCTTGTGTGGTCTCGTCGAAATAAAGTTTGCCGTAGCCGCGGGTGAACTTAGAATCCGGAGCCTTCCACGCGGCTTTGCGTAACGCCATTTCGTCGTCGTTGATTTCCAGTTGCAGACGACGGCTGGCAACATC
>JBDNFT010000511.1:0-6441 GCA_041689695.1 Planctomycetaceae bacterium
TCCATGCTGGCTGGTGAGCGAATATCGCTTGCCTTCAATCGCTTCGGTATTGCCGCCATAGGCTGTGCCGGAAATGGTGAGCAGGCCCAGAAACACGGGAGTAATTTTGCGGAAGGCGTTCATTCTGATTTCCTTCAGAGACTTATTCGTCGAGGTTAGCCAATTCAGTCGTCAATCCTGCGATTGGATTCGCCGAACGAGGCCCCGAGTATGTCATTTCGGGCACCAGGTTCATAAGTCAGAATTCATGTTTCGAGGATCTTAATAAAAACTGATTTCCGTTGTCGGCAGCCACATCAGCAGCTTTTGCCGGTTCTAGTTTCCACAGGCCGCTTTGTGCCAGTTGGTGATCGGACGAAGTTAAGTAGGTCCTTTCTGCCGGAAAGGACTTCGCGACCTGTCGCGACCTGCGACCAGATCCATGTTGATTGCAGGGCAACGCATCGCCGTTGAGAGGACGTTCGCACTTGGGTTCGCCTTGCGGCGAAAGTCCAGCCCGGCAGGATGGACCTACTGAATTCAAAGACTCAACCCGCCTCCCCGGGGAAAGGACGGACTCATGGAATTCAGAATGTCCGTAAGATAAGCTGTGACAATTCATCTATCGCGAAATCGCTTAGTAATTGTCCGGAAACAATATGCGGGTTTGCAATATGTATGATGGACTTCCAGTCCGTCATTTTTCGGACGGACTGGAAGTCCATCCTACGGCGAATTACAGAAACTATTTATGGACAAATCTTTAGTCAATGCCTTCCACGCAGAGAAAAAAATGCTGACCAAAAATTCTGCTGCGACACATTTCCGCTTCACACTGATGTTCACGATCATTGCTGCGCACCAATGCGCCAATGGCAGCGGGCCTCCCTCATCGCAGGACTTTGCGGCGAACTGGCATCAATGGCGAGGCCCAAACTCGAACGGTTCGGCGCCCGAATCCGCCACGCCCCCCGTGATCTGGAATGCGACGACGAATATTCAGTGGATGACTGATTCCACCGAATGTCTACTATCCGAAGAAAAGAGATCGTGGTGCTGCGTCGTTTTCAATTCCAGTCGATTCTAAAGGTTCAGAGTCGCAATTATGATTTCACTTCCATTCATCAAAATGCACGGCTGCGGTAACGACTACGTATTCATCGACGGCATGGGCTGGACAGCAAATCAGACGCAAGCCTTCAACTTCGCAGCAGTCGCGCGACAGGTGAGTGATCGCCATCGATCAATCGGAGGCGATGGCCTTGTCGCGATGCTCGCATCAGAACGAGGCGACGCCGACGCACGGATGAGGATGTTCAATGCCGACGGCTCAGAAGGCAATCTCTGCGGCAACGCGTTGCGATGCATGGCCATGTGGTTGCATCAGTCCGGCCATTGTGGAACTCGCTGCCGAATCGCCATGCACGATCGAGTCATCGGAGCGGAAATCCTGAAATCGGACCCGCTGCAAAAGCGCGCCATCGTACGAGTTGACATCGGCAGGCCAGTGATCCTGGCACCGGCCGCCAGTGGTCTGCAAAAATATGTTCGACACGCCGTCCTGAACGACATTCAATTGCACGGCCAGCCATTGCGAACCGTCGAAGTTTCGATGGGTAATCCGCACGCGATCATACTTGTTGATGATCTTTCGAAGCTTGCGTTGGAGGTCATCGGCCCACAGGTCGAACATCATCCGGCATTTCCGAATCGGACGAATGTTGAGTTCATGCAGATGACTGACACCAACCGTGCCCGTGTGCGAGTCTGGGAGCGAGGTTCCGGAGAAACTCAAGCCTGCGGTTCCGGCGCCTGTGCGACGGGCGTCATGGGCTGGGCAGCAGGTCTATTTTCAGTATTACGACCGGTTGAGATTCAAATGCCCGGCGGAACCCTGACCGTCCACATGTCTGTCGAAGAACACGTCTCGCTGGAAGGTCCGGCTGAGGAATCGGCGATAGGTCTGTTGGCGTTGCCGTGGCCATTCGAGAACGTAGCGAAAGTCGTCAAGACTTTCGGCGATTCAGGAAGCATCCGAAAGTCTTGACGACTTTCGCTACTGTTAAACTCGACGTGGAAAAAATATCAGCTTCGCCCGAACCCGTCCAACTCTTCCCCGATCTGACTTAGTTGCTGCTCCAACAATCGGAGTCGTTCCAGGATCAGCTCCATGGATTCATGGGCGGCGGCGAGTTCGATTGTCTGTGTGAATTTAGCGGTTTTGATTGCCCCGATGGCCAGCATCGCGCCTTTTAATGAATGAGCCTGCGAGCGGAGCATTGGTGGGTTGTTGGCTTCGGCGGCTGACTTCAAATCCAGCAGCGATCGTTGAGATTCTGCTCGGAAGACTTCGATCAAACTCTTGAGCAGTTCTCGATCACCTTCGACGCTTTCCATGGCCGAATCCCAGTCGATCAGAGATTCACTCGGTGCTGTTTTCTCTTCACGCTGAAGCAGCGATGCGGCGGATGGTGTTTGTGGCGACAACAGCGAATCAAGAATTTGAACAAGCTGTTTGGCTCGAATCGGCTTCGACATGTATTCATCCATGCCAGCGGCAAGGCATCGTTCGCGGTCGCCTTGCATCGCGTGTGCGGTCATCGCGATGATGGGCGTTTTTGTGCCGTTGATTCGTTCGAAATTTCGAATTTCCGCAGTGGCAGCAAAGCCATCCATGACGGGCATCTGCACATCCATCAGGATGACATCAAATCGTTCGTCCTGATACGCATCAACAGCTTCGCAGCCGTTGTTGGCGATGGTCAATTGATGACCGTGTCGAGACAGAATTCCTTTGGCCAGAGTTTGATTCATCAAGTTGTCTTCGGCCAGCAGAATCTTAAGCGGGCGTTGGGCCGTGATCGTGTCCTGTTCGTGGTCCGGCAATTCAATGGCGGGCGCGACGCGAGGATGAGCAGGACTTTCCTGGATGAAACGTGTGATCACTTCGAACAGTTCGGACTGTTTCGCAGGTTTCATTAAGCTGGCGGAAATTGAAAGTTCACTGATTTTTACGGAATCGCCTGTGCGGCCACCGGAGGTCAGCATAATCAGCGGCGTATTTTGAATTTCTTCGCAATCACGGATCTGTTGGGCCAGCATGAATCCATCAATATCCGGCATGTTGACATCGCTGATGATCAACCGAAATGGCTGGCCATCTGCAACGGCCTGTTTTAAGAGTGTCATCGCTTCAACTGCGGATGCGGCGGCGACTGGTTTTGTGTCCCAGCTTTTCAGAACGTCGAGCAGAATGCGTCGATTTGTGGCGTTGTCATCAACAATCAGAATCGGTGCATCCAAGATGATCCTGGGAATTGTGGCATCTGACGATTTCACATCCACTGAGACTGTGAACGTTGCAGAAAAACTGAACGTGCTGCCTTGATTGACTTCGCTGGTGCAATGAATCTCGCCGCCCATCAGGTTCACGAGTCGTCGGGAAATCGCCAGCCCCAAACCAGTTCCTCCAAATTTACGCGTCGTCGAAGCATCAATCTGATGAAACGACTCAAAAATTTCATCCAGCTTGTTTGCCGCGATTCCGATGCCAGTATCTCTGACGGCTATGTTTAATGTCAATTGGTCGCCCACTGATGCAACGGTCTGAACCGACAAAATAACTTCACCGGCTGACGTGAACTTAATGGCGTTGCCGACAAGGTTGACAACAATTTGCCGCAGTCGCAGAGCATCGCCAAGCAGAGTTGCCGGAATATCCTGCGAAACAGAGAATGCGATTTCCAGATTCTTGCTGTGAGCTCGCGCGCTAAGCGACTTCATCGTATCGCCAAGGACTTCACGGATGTCGAATGGTACGGCCTCAAGTTCCATCTTGCCCGCTTCGATCTTGGAAAAATCCAGAATGTCGTTGATCAGGTCCAGCAACGATTCTCCTGAAAGCTGGACGATCTTAAGGTATTCCTGCTGAGTCGAAGTTAGCTCGGTATCAAGCAGCAGTTCGGTCATGCCAATGATGCCGTTCATCGGAGTGCGAATTTCGTGGCTGACATTGGCCAGAAAATCACTCTTGGCACGATTGGCCGCGTTCGCCGCGCCCCATGCTGCGTGCAATGCTTCTTCGGCTCGCCGCCGTTCGATCACGCGCCCAATCTGTTCACCCACACTGCGGAGGATCGTCAGCAGGCCGTCGTCACGTTCCAGACGCTTGAACGAAAAGAATTCCAGCACTGCTACAAGTTCGTCGCGGATCACGACAGGAAATCCGCACGCACTGCGAACGCCCAACCGCTGCAGCACATCCAGACGATGACCTTGAATGCCGGTGTCGATGTCAGTGATCCACTGCGGCAGCTTTGAACTGAGAACCAGCGATGGTATATCGACACTGTCACGAACCCAGTGCGATTTCGTAACGGTTTGTAGCTCCTTCACCGAATGTCTGCCGTTGTTGTTCCAGATGCCTGTGGGAACCAATTCAGGACTTGAGTCCGCATTGTGTGGCAGGTAGGCATGCCCGATAGACCATGGCGTCAGTTTGCAGACAATTTCGATGCAGCCTTTCAAAATGTCTTCCAGCGAAATTGTTTCCCGCGCCAGTGTGGTGGCCTGGTGCAGGAGGCCGGCTTCCATCGCCTGTCGTCGAGCTTGTCCTTCGGCAAGTTTTTGGCGAGTGATATTTCGCCCGATTCCGACGAGTCCAGCGAGCTTACCATTAGAATCCCGCAGGGGAATTTTACTGGTGAGCATCCACAGTGGATTTCCGTCGGTATCGACGTTGGATTCTTCACGATCGACAAGTGGAACGTCAGAATCCATCACCTGACGGTCATCCTGAACAAACTGATCGGCGACAGACTTGGGAATGAAATCTTCGTCTTTCATGCCGATCATATGTTCTGGCGATTTGGCACCGTAAAGCTTTACCAGAGCCGGATTGGCCATCAGAAATCGCCCGGATGTATCTTTGATAAAGATCACATCAGGCAAGTGATTCATCAGTGTCTGCAGTTGCTCCCGCTCATGATTGTGATGATCTTCCTGAGTCCATCGTTCTGTGACATCCCAGAACAGAAGCTGAACGCCCACGATCCTGCCAGCGTCGTCCCGAACAGGGCCTTTGACGCGTTCCAGCCAGCGTTCGCGACCGTCGGTCATTTTGAACAGCCGAGTCTCGCGAATCTCCGTACCCTGCTCCAGGACTTCTTTGTCGGCAATCAGAAACTGCTCAATATCGGATTCTGGAAACAGGCCCGATGCGTTGCGATCCAATACCTGTTGCAACGTCTGACCGTGAAATTCCAGATACGCGCGATTCGCAAATATGGGCTGGCCGTTTGCGTCTTTGTGCAGCAGACACATCGGCAGACTTTCGGCGAGACTGCGGAACGCTGGGTGCGTTTGGTCGATCGAGGCGAGGGAAGACTCTGATTTCTGTGAACTGCTCGTGTCACGGTCATTCATCCCAATCTCCCGCAGCGAAGCAATGAACTACCAGCCCAGCACATGAGCAAAGATCAGCGGTGCAACGATGGTGGCATCAGATTCAACGATGAATTTCGGTGTATCGATGCCCAGTTTGCCCCACGTGATCTTTTCATTTGGTCCGGCACCAGAATAACTTCCGTAGCTTGTTGTTGAATCACTAATCTGACAGAAATATCCCCAAAGTGGAATACTGCGGCGTTCCAGATCCTGATGCAGCATCGGGACAACGCAGATCGGAAAGTCACCAGCGATGCCACCGCCGATTTGAAACATGCCCAGAGTGCAGTCTTTGGTGGTCTCCGTATAAAAATCCGCCAGCCAGGTCATGTATTCAATTCCCGTTCGGACGGTGTGAACATTCTTCACTTCACCACGAATCACGGCGGCAGCGTACATGTTGCCTAATGTGGAATCTTCCCAGCCGGGCACAATGATCGGCAGATTCTTTTCCGCCGCCGCCAGCATCCATGAATCTTTTGGATCAATCTGGTAGTGCTCCGCATACTTGCCGCTCAGCAACACCTGATAGAAGAATTCATGCGGGAAGAATCGTTTGCCCGCACTGTCAGCAGCAGTCCAGACTTCCAGCATTGCGGTTTCCATGCGCCGCATTGCTTCGCCTTCGGGAATGCACGTATCGGTAACGCGATTCATGTGCCGGTCAAGCAGTTCCTGTTCGTCCTGAGGCGACAGTTGGCGATAGTGTGGCACACGTTCATAAAAATCGTGAGCGACAAGATTGAAGACGTCTTCTTCAAGGTTGGCACCAGTACACGAAATCAAATGGATCTTGTCCTGACGAATCATCTCCGCCAACGACAATCCCAGCTCGGCGGTACTCATCGCCCCGGCGAGACAAACCATCATTTTTCCGCCCTGGTCAAGATGCGCTTCATAACCTTTGTCCGCATCAATCAGTGCCGCCGCATTGAAGTGGCGATAGTGATGATGAATGAACTGAGTTACAGGGCCGATTTTTTTAGATGGCTGTGCCATGTGGGTTGGTCCGGTCGA
>JBDNFT010000512.1:0-3739 GCA_041689695.1 Planctomycetaceae bacterium
GATGATCGGAGGGCTGTCGAAATGAAGAAGAATGAACTGGTCGATCCGTCTGATGATCCACAGTACCAAAAGCTACTGGACCAAATTTCCGAAACCTTTACTAACGGCCAGCGGCAAGCATATCAGGCCGTCAATGAGCATCTGACTGCTACCAACTGGCGAATTGGCCAGTACATCGTGGAATTTGAGCAGGGTGGTAAAGCCCGTGCGGACTACGGGACCGGCCTGCTGAAGCGGCTGAGTCGCGATCTGATGCTGCTTCACGGCAAGGGGTTTACTCGCAGTGGAGTCATTCGCATTCGGCAGTTTTATCTCGCTTTTCCAAAAGGTGCGACAGCGTCGCACCTTTTGAGTTGGTCACATTTTGTTGAACTCCTGAAGATCGACGACAAACTTGAACGCAGCTTTTACGAACAGCAAACCATCCACGAAAAATGGACGGTTCGAGAACTGGTCCGCCAGAAAAAATCGGCCCTGTTCCTGCGACTGGCTGCTGGAAAGGACAAAGAGTCGATCTTGAAACTGGCCTCGCAGGGACAGCTCATTGCTGAACCCAACGATCTGTTTCGTGAACCATACATTTTTGAATTTCTGTCGATCCCGGAACCACACGTGATCTCGGAAACGGATCTGGAGTCGCTGCTCTGCGACCATTTACAACCGTTCCTGCTTGAACTCGGCAAAGGTTTTACGTTCGTTGGGCGTCAGTATCGCATCACGTTGGACAACAAGCATTATCGCGTCGATCTGGTCTTTTACCATCGTATTCTCCGTTGTTTCGTGTTGATCGACCTCAAGCTGGACGAAGTTCAGCACCAGGACATCGGTCAGATGAACATGTATTTCGGCTACTTTGCGGCTGAGGAAAATGGCGAAGGCGACAATCCACCGATCGGCATTATCCTGAGTCGCGAGAAAGATGAACTGCTGGTTGAATACGCGACCTACGAAATGAACAGTCAGTTGTTCGTCCAGAAGTATCAACTCTATCTGCCTGATCGGGAAGAGTTGCGGCGAGAGCTGGAGAATACACTTCGCATCGCTGAAGAGCGAAATCAGTCGGAGAATCAGCCTTGAAGTACGAAGACTTTTTCGAAACCGTCAGCGGTCTGGCCACGCAGATCAGTAGTCTGCACCTGCAAATCGCCAACCAGCAGGAGCCAGTTGTTAAACATCTGATCGCGACCAAAAGTCGCGACACGAAAGCGATTGAACAGACACTCGATCGATTACTCGATGTCGCGTGTTGCGATGCAGGCTTAAAGCTGTTTCGCCGACTCTGTCGCCATTACTGGACGATCAATCCGGAAGCGACCGCCAGTTACATTAATGCGTACCGGGAAATGTGGGACAGTGAGGACGGCGAAGTGGCCGAAGCCGATCTGGGCGATGCAAAGGGAGGTGACGCATGAGCTTTCCGAGATACCCGAAGTACAAAGCCAGCGGCGTTGAGTGGCTCGGTGATGTGCCGCAAAGTAGCAGGCATTTTCCAAATGCCGTCCGCCAAGTCTGAACGCAGCCGCATCGGGAGAAACGTAACCGATCAAGCGGACGGCACTGGGAGAGTGCCTGCTACGATACGCGGGATCGAGCTGCTGCAAGAACGCTGCACCGCTCTGATCTCCGCTGCCGTCACCGGTAGGATCGACGTTCGGAAATTTGCAAGTTAACATTTGATAAGAAAAAGGGCACTACAATGATCATCACACTTCGCGTAAAACTCGGAACAGTATGGAGCGTTGACATGGAGCTTGACGACTCGACCGTCCTCGCCGACGTTCACCTCGCCATTCAACGGGCCGTCGAATTTGACAACGATCATCTATATACCTTCTTTGTCGCAAGAAATGAATGCGCACAGAAACGCTTCCTGTTGGGTGATGAAAATGAATTCGTCTTTTCAAGGAAACTAAGTCAGCTTTTTCCGTTGCCTGACAAACACTCGTTGTTCTACCTGTTCGACTATGGTGATAACTGGATATTCAAGATCGTACTTACCCGCAAACGCCCGCATGAACCAGTCGCCGGCATCGAATATCCAGGAGTCGTCAACGAAACCGGCACCAAGCCAATCCAGTATCGAGGCCCTGACGACTGGGACGAAGAATAGCCGTGGCCATCGGAGTTATTCAGGAACGCCGCAATGGCTGGACGGAATGGAAAAAAAAGACGGTAAGACGCTTGATGAATGGAAGCGGCAGTCGGGCGAAAACTCTGGGGAAATAGATGAACTTTTCCTGCCGGTTTGATGTTTGCCCGAAAGTCATACCTCTTGCATTCAATTCTTTGATACAAAGCTTGGTTTGCGAATCAGTCAAAACAAGTGGACCAGGAAAACTCCCTGGCTGAGAGTCGGTCTTGATATTGTCAAAAGGAGATTTGCTATGATTGCCGTGCGTCAAATTCATGACGTTCTTGCGGACGTAATTCCTGTTCCTCCGGAGTTGCGTCACCGGAAAACCGAGGTGATTTTTATCGCGATTGACGAATCTCCCGCAGAACAGGCGGAATCCGCTTTGTCCGAGCGAGATTCAAGAAAACAAGCTGCCTCCCTGTCGGAATTGTTCGGTTCGCTGGGTGATTTCCCGGAACGTGAAGCTCAGGGGAACTTTGATTCCCGTTTGGAACTGCCCTGATGTTTCTTCTCGATACAAACGTGTGTATTCGCTTTCTTCAGGGACGCAGCGTCAACCTGTTGCGACGGTTGGAATCGGTCGCGGACACGGACAAATGCCTCTGTTCGGTTGTGGCTGCGGAACTGCTTTACGGAGCTGCCAAATCACAACGAAAAAGGAAACACTGGAACGGCTGAATCAGTTTTTGAACTGTTTTCGCATGTTCGATTTCGACCTTGCGGCAGCTCGCCATTTTGGCGAGATTCGGGCCGAACTTCAGCAGCGGGGCACACCAATCGGTCCCTATGATTTGCAGATCGCGGGTATCGCCAGAGCCAATCAGCTCATTCTTGTCACCAACAACCTAAATGAGTTTTCAAGAGTCCCCAATCTGACCTGCGAGGATTGGGAATCTGAATGAGCCTCCACACAGAAATCAATTTCGAAACGGAAATTTGCGAGCACTTGGCTGCAAACGGCTGGCTGTACTGTGACAAAGACGCCGCCGGTTGCGTGCGGGGCTTGTGCCTGTTCCCGGAAGACGTGTTGGCGTGGGTGCAGACGACTCAGCCGGATGCCTGGGCAACGCTGACGAAGAATCACGGTGCCGCTGCGGCGGATACGCTGCTGAACAGGTTGCGGCATTCCATTGATCAGCTTGGCGCGCTGCATGTCCTGCGGCATGGCTTCGATGTGCTGGGGCTGCGCAAAGAACTCAAAATGGCTCAGTTCAAACCGGCGCTGGCGATGAACCCCGACATCATGACCCGTTACGCTGCCAATCGGCTGCGCGTCGTCCGGCAGGTTCGCTATTCCATGCACAATGAAAACAGCATTGATCTGGTGCTGTTCCTGAATGGCATTCCGGTGGCCACGGTGGAACTGAAGACCGATTTCACGCAGAGCATCGACGACGACGTCAATCAGTATCGCTTCGACCGTGATCCGGCACCCAAAGGCCAGTCACGTGAACCGCTGCTGTCGTTCCCCAATGGGGCACTGGTTCACTTTGCGGTCAGCAATCGTGAAGTCTGCATGACAACACGCCTGGAAGGCACGAACACTCGTTTCCTGCCGTTCAACAAGGGCGACGAAGGTGCCGCCGGGAATCCGCTGAATCCGAA
>JBDNFT010000513.1:0-6002 GCA_041689695.1 Planctomycetaceae bacterium
CCACGAGAGACGGATGGCATACTGGAACCGCCTTCGAATCCTTAGAAAGTTCAATCACATCCCACCAGCCTTTTTCACCACTGAAAGCTGCGACGGAATCACCGAATCGAACTGCCGCCACAGTGTCGCCTATTTGCCGGATGATCTGATCCTGAGGTTCAATACTGATCACTTCCCAGTCGCCGAGTTTAATGCTGAAACCTCGCAGCTCGTCATTCTTCTCGGACCAGGTGATCATCACGCCGTTCGAGCTTTCCTGCCGATCATCTGCCAAACTCCCGTCACCAATGCCGCTGTCGCCAAATCCATCGGCACCACCAGAACCACTTGGTGCTGAAATTGCTGGAGCTGAATCGGTTGGAGTATCAGGCGTGTTCCCAGCCGCATCGTTTTGTGTTCCTTCATCCTGTTGACAAGCATAAAGCGACGCAGGCAACAGGAGCAGTAGCGATGCCGCGATGAAATTGAAACAGAGAGTTTTCATGATTCGCCTCGTAATAAAGGGAAAGGTCACAGTATCCGTCTCGCTCCGTCAAGACGATGTATTGATTGATCAATGCATTTTCTGCCCCAACGGGGCTCAATGTGAAAGCCTGGGGCAACGCCCCAGGTCATGGTGAATACATACGAGAAAGCCCTGAAAGGGCGATATCAAAGAGGAATCAATTCCGCCCCGTTGGGGGCTTTGTTGGTTGGTTGTGGCTTGGACCCAGGGCGTTGCCCTGGGCTTTCACATGACAGGCTTTCAGCCCACAAACTCATCGACGGAAAACCGGGCGTAAACAATGAACGGGGCAACCTGAATTTTCTGACGAGTGTATTTTGACAAAAGCTTATCACGGCGGAGCGTGATGGGTACTTTGTTCGAGCAATTCGTCCGTTTCCAAATCTAATACTTTCAATTCTTCGTCGATGCCGTCGTTCCATTCCGGTTCAGCGGTAGACGTTGTTTCTGGTAACGCTTTCAATTCAGTGCCGACTGATGACTCAGAGTGTTTCGGCCATCGGTAGATGATTAGGAATCCAAGTGCGAGAACGGTGATAACCCCCGCAGTCGTCAGACGCCTGACGTTCTTCAAGAACCGAGCCGATTTCTTCGCCGTGAGTTGCCGAGCCGCTTCCGGCAGCAGAAACGCTTCTGGTTGCTGGGCGTGAGCGAGGCAATCTTCCAGCAACTGAGCGATCTCATCAGCCGATGAAAAGCGTTCGTCGGCGGACTTGCGAAGCAGTCGCAGCACAATGCCGTCGAACCAATCGGGAATCTCGGGATGTAGTTCGCGGATTGCTCGTGGGGCGTCGTCGGTGACTCGACGCAGAATTCCGTAGGTTGTTTCAGCTCGAAACGGTGGCCGTCCCGTCGTCATGGCGTACAGTACGCTGCCGAAACTGAACAAATCGCTGCGAGTATCAACGCCTTCGCCACGTGCCTGTTCGGGCGACATGTAGTGCGGCGTACCGGCAATCAGTCCGCTGCGTGTCAGCGTCGCATCATCAACCGCGCGAGCCAGGCCGAAGTCGGTGAGCATGACTCGTTCGACGCCGCGTTCCAAAAGTATATTCGCAGGCTTCACATCGCGATGAACCAGCCCCTGCGCATGAGCCGCCGCTAAGCCCCGTGCGACCTGCACGCCGATTCGCAGCACATCCAGAATCGGCAACGCGCCTTCGCGATCCAGTCGATCCTGCAGCGATTCGCAATCCACATACGGCATGACCAGAAACGGCAGTTGTCCACTGGAATCGACGTGCAAAATCGGCATCACATTGGGATGCACGATCGCTGCTGTTGCTCGTGCTTCGCGAGCAAAGCGTTTCCTCGCCGCGACGACCGACGCCAAATGCGGTGCCATGACTTTCACCGCGACAAGTCGATTCAGTTCTTCCTGAAATCCCTTCAGCACAATTCCATGTGCGCCCTGACCAATAAACTGTCGAATTTCGATATCTCCCAGCCGCCCGAGTGATTCCTTCGTTTGCGTCGGCTGTAAGAAATCGACGATAAAGTCGCTGGGCTTGAGTACCGGGCCGCAGTCGTGAAAATCATCATCGTCGTCGCCAGAGATCAGAGGCTTCGGAATCAGCGTTGATCCGTTGTGCGACGCCTTAGCATTTTCGCCGCTGGTTTCATCTCGCAGCACATTACCAACGTGATCCCAACTGCGGTGATCTCCCGCAAGTTGCTCCAGCTTCGTTCGACACGCCTCGCATTCCGATAAATGCAGCGCGAGTCGTTCTTCCTGCTGCTCGGTCAGTTGATCGCTGAGCGAGCGGTGGAGGAGTTCGAGGTTGCAGTGAGTTGAAGTTGCCATCGTATTGGAGATTTCAAATTTTTGCAGGGTGTGTGAAGCGCAGCGAAACACACTATGTCGGGGTTTTCAGTTTGAGGTTGTTGGTTTTAAGAAGCTGCAACTCGCCCGTGTTTTACGAAGCACAGTGGATCGCAGGGTTGAGGCGCAACGGGCCAGAATTGGTGCGTTGCGCGTTACTTCACGCACCCTACTCATCATCATTCACTTCCGCCACCTTCGTTCTAATCTTCGCAATAATACGACTGCGCGACATATAGATGCTGCCCGCTGTAACGCCAAGTTCCGCAGCGACTTCATCGACGGGGCGTTCATCGATCACAGTCGCCCAGAACGCTCGCCAACTGGATTCCAGGAATTCATGTCGCACCTGCTCGGCGGCCCAGACGATGAGTTCGTGTTCATACTTTCGCACGTGCTGTTCATCCGGCTTGTCCGCGACATTCTGCAACACAGCCACCAGATCACTGCCGCCGACTCCGCCGGCCTGTTTTCGTTCACGCGACATAAATCGAATGACAACATTCCGCGACACGGTGCTCAGCCAACGCCGAAATGATGCGGCGTTGCCGTCGTCTTTCCAGCCATCAATCGATTTCGCGATGGTCATCAGAATCTGCTGCGTCACATCCGGTATATGCCGTTCGGGAACTCCCTGTCGTCGAGACAACTGATTCAGAAACCCTTCATACGAACACACGAAATCGCGCCAAGCGAATTCGTTTTGTTCGTTTTTCAGCCTGACGATCAGGCTTTTGCGGGTTTCCAGAGGCGACATGAACAGTTCCTTTACTTGCTGAGTACCACATGTTCGCAGTTTCTCACGCCTGAATGGAAATGTTTCGCCAGATTTTTCGCAACGCAACCTGCTCTACACGCCGGCAGCGGGCTCTGATCTCTTTAATGAATTGGCAAACGAATGGGGGCAAACGAATGGAACGCTCGCACACGAATCTATGAGATTGTTCATTCGTTTGCCATAACCAAAGCATCACAAAAGGTACGAGTTAAGAACCGTTTATTGACGATCCAGAGGGATTTGATCGCGGATACATGATATCAACATGCCGTCGCGTCAACGGCAAAAGCCTGCCGTCCGTTGCGACGTTCGATCTATTGGTTGTATGTCACTACGCTCGCCAGAACCTAGTTTCCGCCGTCTGGTGATGTCAGCTAAGCACCTGAATTCCACAAGTACAGGATCGTACGTCCCCTGGGACGGAATCGCATTCTAACTCAACGCCGCAGCAGGAATTCATTGGAATTCAAAACGGACCAGGCAATGTCCTGCAATGCTGCTTTTGCATCGCGGCGATTGGCAACGTGCTCCAGCATTGCTGTCGATTCTGCTGTCGTGGGTGAGCGGCTGAACGCGGTCCACCAGAAATTGTCGATGAACTGGGCGGCTGTTTCATTAGATTGCACGGACGCTGCGACGCGGTTTTCACGATCGTTCAACAGCTCTGTGATCAATTCGCCGCTGACCATTTCCATGGTTTGTGCCAACGTCGTTTCGCCCGTGCGTTCGCATTCACAGGTGAGCAGTCGGCTGGGTTTGCCGAACAAGGCAAGGAACCGATCGCCGACTTCCGGACGGCTGTAACGATGTCCGCCGTTGCGGACTCCGGCAAGTTGTACGGCTCGTGTGTCATCAGGATAACCGCCGAATTTTGCGGACACGTCAAGCACCTGACTAATGGCGTCGATTGTTTGTTCGGCCGTCAGTCGATGCGGGATGGCGTGTGAAAATGATGTGGCGTCGTCAAGGTTCGTGTCGTTGGGTTCGGACGATAACTGATACGTGTGCGAGTTCAGAATCAATCGCATCAGTTCACGCACGTGGTAGCCGTTTGAGACCAATTCGTTCGTGATGGCATCCAGCAGTTCGGGATTGGATGCAGGATTCGTCGAACGAAAATCATCGATCGGATCAACGATGCCCTGACCCAGCAATTGGAACCAGATTCGGTTCGCCTGAGTCGCAGCGAAGCGACGGTTGTCGGTTGATTTCAGCCATTTGGCCAGCATTTGCAGTCGATCGGCAGACTTGTCAACTGGTGCTGAACTGTCATCAAGCGCCGAATTGTCGCCGTCGCCGAGATACCGTAGTCCGGCAGTTTTGCCGGTCGTCGGATTCTTGACGTTGCCTTCTTCTTTCATAAAAACGATTTGTTCGCCATCGAATTCATGCTTGTCGTTTTCGTCGCGGCGTTTGTTCTCGATGATCTTGTATTCGACTCGCGCGAAGAAATTGGTCCAGCCGTAGTAATCATCCTGAGTCCAGTGATCGAACGGATGATTGTGGCATTTGGCACATTGCAATCGCACACCCAGAAAAACCTGCGCGGCCGATTCCGCTCGTTCTTCGGGCGTTCGTAGTGCGCGGTAGAAATTCGCGGGCGGCTCGGTATACGTACTGCCTCGAGCGGCGATGATCTCAGCGGCGAATTGGTTCAGTGGTTTGTCGGTCGCGACGCTGTCATAAATCCAATGGTAGAACACTTCGACCCCTTTGGTATCGAGCGTCTTGACTTCCACACGCAGCAGATCGGCCCAGCGCAACGTCTGGAAATCAACGAACTCCGGCGACGCCAGCAGGCGATCAATGAGTGTGCTGCGTTTGTTCGCGTCGGTGGAATCTAAAAACTCATGCGCCTGCTGCACGGTCGGAAGTCGCCCGGTGACGTCAAGATAAATGCGTCGCAGAAATGTCGTGTCATCACAGACTGGCGACGGATTTATTTGCAGACGTTTGAGTTGCGCGAAGACGAACGAATCGATGTTGTTGGCGGCGGCTGGTGCAGCGAACTCAAAACCAGGTCGTGCCGGTACAAATTCGATGCGTGCCGTTGCTTGTTGATTCAGGTATCGCACGGTTACCGAAGTCTGACGCGATGAACGAGATTCGCCGAACGTGATTGTGCCGTCGGCTGAAATTCGCACGGCAGGATCGGACGACTCTAAAACTGCCAGCGTTGTGACGTCGCGTTCTGATCCGTCTAAGAACGTCGCGGTTGCCTTCAATGGGGTTGAGCGTTGTGGTTCAAGAAGCGTAACGGCAGTTGGCGTGACATCCAATCGCACAAGGCGCGGAGCGGTGGCGGCATCGGCGGGCATATCGGCGGCAATCCAATCTCGCAGGATCTGATATTCTGCTGAGTCCTGAGAGAATCGGCGTCCGCCTTCGTGCGGCACCCGCATCGATGGTTTGCGAAGCAGCAAGCTGTCGTCCGGAATCATCACGTTGACACGCCGAGACGCCAGTTGCCGTGTAAGTGTGACGAAGTCGATGTCGGGATCCTGGCCTCGCAATGACAACTTCAGGCCACCTTTGCCGTTTTGGTTTCCGTGACATGTGCCGAGACTACAACCCGATCGAGCCAGTACAGCCATGACGTCGTTCCGAAATGATGGCGGCGCTGAATCCGCTACATTGACAGGACAAGTCCACAGCAGGATAAACAATGTGAGACTAGATCTATAGTAGTGCCGGGACATGGGAACTCACAGGCGGGGCTGAGCGGGCGTATTTGTGATCATTCGAAAAATGCAGAGTAGAGCGCTATTGTGGCGAATAGGGTGCTGGTCTGACCAGTCTAATCGACGGGTTTGTGAATAGGCGGCCAGGTTTTGGTAGTGAGTGACTGTCGCGCGGTTTGCGACTATAGTAGCCGTCACTCTCCGAGTGACGAATGC
>JBDNFT010000514.1:0-2314 GCA_041689695.1 Planctomycetaceae bacterium
CACAGCTACAGCGTGATGGCGGCTCAACGCGATTTCGGCTACAAGCCACTTGTGTCCGTTGAAGAAGGCTTGCGCAGAATGCAACCGGATCCGGACGCAATCAAGTAGTGCCCGGTTCCGGTGGAAGCTATTACTGATCCAGCACCAGCGAATGAAATTTTTTCAGTTCTTCCGCTGAGATCTTGATCACGCGACGGTCATAAGTCATCAATCCATTGATTTCTGTTTCCACATCTGTCGTCTGAGTGTAAACACCTGCGGCAATGCCTTTCGCTTTCAGAGCAGCCAGTCGCTCACAGGATGTTTTGTAACGTTCCTTCAACTCATCCAAAGTCTTGGGCAGATCGCCGTAACCCCAGACCGCGCCGGTATCTTCCCAAAGATGATTCTTGATTGGATAGCCGTGCCCGCCGTATTCGCCCACGACTTGCACGAAATCTTTGTAGCGTTCGGCGTTGAATGGAAATGCGGGATGCGGATATTCATGGTGATCGACAACGTCGCCGACTGGCCAGAAGTTTCCGCCGCTGGCGATGTTGATAATTCGCGAGGGATCTCGCTTTACAGCCCATGCGCCGACGACGGTCGTCAGATGCTGCCCCCACGCTTCATTGAAGGGAGTCCAGACAACAATGCTCGGGTGACCATCCAGCGAATCGATCATGCATTCGAATTCCAGCATGAACTGTTCATGCGCTGCGGCTGGCCATTCTGCATCCTGTGGATTGAGGTCCAATCGTGTCCACGGCGGATTCTTGCCGCCACTGACCTGATCCTGCCACACCATCACGCCCAGTCGATCGCAATGCGCGTAGTATCGGCGTGGTTCGATTTTGATGTGTTTGCGGATCATGTTGAAGCCAGCCGCTCTGAGGAATTCAATGTCGAAGCGCATCGCTTCGTCAGACGGTGGCGTGAGCAATCCATCCGGCCACCAGCCTTGATCGAGCGGCCCAAAATGGAAGATCGGCTTGCCGTTCAATGTCATTCGCAGATGACCGTCTGCGTCGCGAACTTTTCCAACGGAGCGAATGCCCGCATACGAATGAACTGAATCCAGAGTCTCGCCGCCAACGGCCAGCAATGAGATTTCAAGTTCATAAAGATGCGGAGATGCCGCTGACCAGAGTTTGGCGTCAGGGACTGGAATTGTCAGTTTCGATGCATCGCCTTTTGCTTCCGCGACGATACGCTCACCGTCTTTGACGATAACTTGAATGATTTTTGCAGTGCCGTGCCCGCCGAGAGATGCGTGAATCGTAATTGTGCCTTTTGTGGCGTCGGTTGACAGGTCCAGATCTTCAACAAACTGCGACGGCACTTCTTCCATCCAAACGGTCTGCCAGATCCCCGAAACCTGCGTGTAGAAGATTCCATGCGGATTCAGAACCTGTTTGCCGCGTAACTGAAACGCTTCGGTTTCGTCTTCTACTCGTACGATCAGTGCGTTTTCTCCAGCTTTGACAGCAGCCGTTGCATCAACTGTAAAAGGATTATTTCCACCTTGATGTTCTCCGACCTTTGTGCCGTTGACGAACACCGCACAACGATAATCAACCGCTTCGAAATTGATCAACGTGCGTTGATTGGCCTTCGGCGATGAAGTAAAGGTGCGGTGATACCACAGTGCTTCATTGACTTCCAAAAGTCGCTGCACGCCGCCGAGTTTCGATTCCAGACAAAACGGCACAAGAATTTTGCCCGCCCATTGTTCGGGAGTTTTCTGATCTTCGATGGACGTGATTACGTAGTCCCAGTGACCATTCAGATTTGTCCAATTTTCTCGGGTCAGTTGGGGTCGAGGATATTCCGTCCATGCGTTTTCGGCAGTGACCTCTTCGCCCCAGCTTGTGATGAGTGGCGACTTGTATGGCGTCAAATTGCGTTTTGGTGTTGGAAGCTTAGGCACGTTATCGGCGTCAACAACATGCACGTCTATAAACTGGCCGCCGCCTTTCTGATGGCAGTGTACAGCCATCACATTGATACCTGTTTTCAGGGCGGTCACTGCGTCTGCCGTGAGAGGCACGACTTTATATTCCGTTGACCATCGCTCCAATTTTGCAACTTCTTTGCCATTGATGAAGATCTGAGTGTCTTCGTCATGGTGGACAAGCAACGCAGGTTTTGCGGGCACAGTTTTGAGT
This sequence comes from Planctomycetaceae bacterium, assembly GCA_041689695.1. GTDB lineage: Bacteria > Planctomycetota > Planctomycetia > Planctomycetales > Planctomycetaceae > SXXK01. The sequence continues at coordinate 2,148 of JBDNFT010000514.1, forward strand.
TCAAACGACTTTCGTAGCCAGATATCGTTGGTCTTCCATTCTGTACCGACACGAGCACCCGGCGTATTGCGTGTGCCAAATCCTCCAAAACCTTCGGTCCATGCTGAATCGTCAAAACTTGACGTTGCCCAACCCTGCGCTGGTGACTCAAGAACGTATCTCCAGGA
>JBDNFT010000515.1:0-5369 GCA_041689695.1 Planctomycetaceae bacterium
TGTCAGCGGAAGACTTCGTTTGACCCGACTCGGAGAGGAGGACGGCTGCACAAAGTGCAGCCGTGAGAAAGCCTCCTCTCCGAGTCGGGTCAAACGATGCGCCCCCCTTCCGGAATAGAACTCACCTAAAATTGTTTTGGGAAGATTGCTATTTGTCGCGCACCCCAGGTTGTGTCCCCATACGTTGGTTTCAGAAGTGATCGAAAATCCATCACCGGGATCAAATGAAGATTCGATGGGTTCGTCATTCAGATCAGGTTCAACTTCGATTGGATGACGTTTCCAGCGGGAGAGGAACGATTTGAGGAACAATTCGATGGCGAACGCGGCGTTGACGCGAAGTGCAGAGGGAGCGACAAGTCCTGGAAGGTTAGCTCGCAGAAGGATTGCGGTGTCGAGAAACTGGTGCCCCAGATTGGCCACATGTTCGTCTGGACATTCGCGAGTACATTCCATTTTGAATCCAAGCTTGTTGGGTTATGTTGCGTTTATTCGCACCCGGTAGAGCGTTCGTTTAAATCGACGATTTATGTGTGGTGTTTACGATCAAGAAGGCTCCGCGACGCTCAGAAGTCACCTCACGGCTCCGCCATTCACGTTGATCACCTGCCCTGTTATGTAGCTCGCTTCGTCGCTGAGTAAAAATCTCGCCATATTTGCAATGTCCTGTGGTTCGCCCCAGCGTTTGAGAGGCGTCTCCGTCATGACTCGTTGCTGCCAGTAATCGCTGGCATTTTCGCCCCATGCTGTACGAATCCAGCCGGGAGCGATGCAGTTAACTCGCACGGCCGGAGCCAGACTCACGGCGAGCGAGCGACTAAAACCCATGATGGCATTCTTGGCGGTCGCGAAGAGTTCGCCGCTGTCACCTTCCATGCCACGGTCCGACTGGTCCCAGCCGATATTCAGAATCGACCCGCGACCTTGTTCCTGAAAGCGTTTGCCGAATGCACGAGACAATTCAATCGTGCCCATCATGTCGGTCTGGATCAGTGCGTTCAATTTTTGAGCGAACTCGGCGTTCCGAAGTTCGGTCGTCAGCAAGTCCGCTCCGGCATTGTTGACAATGGCGTCCACGCGGCCGGAATCAAACGCGGCCCTGACCAGTTTTCGACGATCCTGTTCGTCCGCGACGTCCGCGCAGATCACATCCGCCAGCCGGCCCATGTCCCGAGCTTCCGCAGCAACAAGCTCCGCCCGATCCTTCAACCGCCGACAATTCACCACCACATCCGCCCCAGCCTTGGCGCATTCCAGCACAATCGCTCGGCCGATGCCCGTCGAGGACCCAGTGACCACAATCCGTTTTCCATTGAGTGATGCGAATGCCATGCGTGCAGAATAGTCTCACGCAGCAAAAAAAACGACGCAATACGCCACACGTTTGGGAATGATGTCCTTGCTCCCTGGCTCCAGCCTCAGGAGGCTGGAGCCTCCAATGCAGTGCGTTCCAGGGCTGGAGCCCCGGAACGAGGAGTTGCGATCCTTGGCATCATCTGATTTTCGCGAAACTGCCCACTGCTCTCGGCAATTACTTTTCCCGCCCCGCGATGATTGGTAGATTCCGCGTTCAATAGTGTTTTCAACTGCGGTGATTTTACGCGCGGACCCTGGGAGAATTGAGACATGGCAAGTCGCCCGGCTAAGCTGGCGCTGGCAAACGGTAAAGTCTTTACTGGTCAGGCTTTTGGAGCCGAAGGTGAAGTCAACGGCGAAGTTGTTTTCAATACCAGCATGACTGGTTATCAGGAAATCCTCACCGATCCGTCCTATACGGGCCAGATCGTCACGATGACCTATCCGCTTATCGGAAACTACGGAGTCAACACCGAAGACGTCGAAAGCAGAGGCCTGTTCCTGAAGGGCTTTATCGTCAAGGAATTGTGCGAATTCCCGAGCAACTATCGCTCCACCGAGTCCCTGGATTCGTATCTCAAGCGAAACAACATCATCGGCCTGCAGGGCATTGATACTCGTGCATTGGTCCGTCAGATCAGAACTCAAGGTGCCATGAAGGGCATACTTTCGACCGTCGATCTGGATGATGCTTCGTTGCTGGAAAAAGTGCAGAACGCACCGGGACTGGTCGGCCGCGATCTGGTTCAGGAAGTTATGCCGACGGAAAACTGCGGCTGGGACATGTCGTTGAGCACTCTTGGCCGTCCGGCGGATTTCGTTTCAGGAGCTGACCGCACGGATGGTCCACATGTCGTCGCAATCGACTATGGCATGAAATGGAATATCTCGCGTTATCTTCGTGATGTCGGTTGTCGAGTGACCATTGTTCCAGGGACAGCTACAACTGCCGAGATTCTGGCACTCAATCCCGATGGCGTGTTTTTGTCAAATGGTCCGGGAGATCCGGAACCGCTGACCTACGCGATTGAAGCAATTCGGGGTCTGTTGGGGAAGAAGCCAATCTTCGGGATCTGCCTGGGACTGCAGTTGCTCGGCCTGGCCTTCGGTGGCAAGACGTACAAGCTGCGTTTCGGGCATCGTGGTGCAAACCAACCGGTGCTGGATAAGCGAACCGGAAAAGTGGAAATTACATCACAGAATCACGGCTTTGCGGTCGATGCAGCAACTCTGCCGAACGACGTTGAAGTCACTCATATCAATCTGAATGACCAGACGGTCGAAGGCATTCAGCACAAGAAATTTCAGGCGTTCGGAGTTCAATACCATCCCGAAGCGGCGGCTGGTCCTCATGACAGTCACTATTTGTTTACTGAGTTCCTGCAAATGATGCAGGGAACTCTGGTGTAGCGGAACTCGCTGGTTTAGCCGAACTCATGAAAGTTCAGAGCTTCTGAAGTCTCAGGACTTCAGCTACTTTTTGATTCACACTTTTCCTTCCAAGGTACTTCCTCACAATGGCTCTCGAACGAACATTGATTCTTGTCAAACCAGACGGTGTGCAGCGACGACTGATCGGACGCATTGTTTCGCGGATCGAAGACAAGGGCTTGAGCCTCATCGGCATGAAGATGCTGCAGGTGACGCCGGAGTTGAGCAAGAAGCACTACGCCGAACACGTTGAAAAAGGGTTTTATAAAGACCTGGAAGCGTTTATCACATCCGGCCCTGTTGTGGCGATGGTTGTCGAAGGTCCGGAAGCGATCACTGTGATGCGAACGCTGATGGGAAAAACAAACGCCCGCGAATCCGCACCGGGAACAATCCGCGGTGATCTCGGAGCCAGCCGTCAGATGAATCTGATTCATGGCAGCGACGGTCCCGAAGCAGCGGCTCGCGAAATCGCAACGTACTTTGCTGCAGGTGAAATCGTCGCAGCACCAAACGCATTGACGGCTCACCTGTGGGCGACGGAAGAAGAATAGGATTGCGTTGTGATGACCATAAATCCCATGCTTCCCGTAACTCCCATTGAATTAAATGGGAGTAATGGGATTTATAGGAATTGTGAAATCCTGGTTTGCCACAACTAGCAGGTTTTCTCTGCTCCGATCGCTCCGCGATCCTTGTGGATCTTGAACTCAATCGCATCAACTAAAGCAATCCAGCTCGCTTCGATGATGTTTTCGCTGACACCGACGGTGCTCCACATTCCGTCTTTGTCGCGGCTCTCGATAACCACACGGACTCGAGCTGCCGTGCCTTCAGTGCTGTTGATAACGCGAACTTTGTAGTCCACAAGCGTCATCTCTGACAGACGGGGATAAGCTGCCGTCAAAGCCTTTCGCAACGCACTGTCGAGAGCATTCACCGGGCCGTCGCCTTCACCGACGACGTGCTGGCACACGGAACCGGTTGTAAGCTTGATCACTGCCTCCGTCATCGGCTCGCGTGACTGGTTTTCCACGTTCACTCGGTAATGGTCAAGATGAAACGCCGGCACATAAGTTCCCGCCTGTTTCATGACAAGCAGATCAAACGACGCTTCGGCGGCTTCATACTGATAGCCGTCGTTCTCCAGATCCTGCACAGCGTTCAGAATCTTTTGCATGAGTTCGTTGTTCTCGCTGATATTGAACTTCGTGGTCTTGGCAACGATATTCGATCGCCCCGAAAGTTCACTCACCAGAATGCGGCGTTCATTCCCGACGGCATCAGGTTGGATATGTTCGTAACTGCGAGCAATGCGATTCACTGCATGAACGTGCATACCGCCTTTGTGTGCAAACGCGCTCGTGCCAACAAAGGCCTGGCCGGAGCGAAAATTCATATTGGCGATTTCGTAGACGTAGCGTGACAACTCTGTCAGTCGCTGAATTTTCCCCGAGGCCAGGACATCGTATCCAAGCTTAAGCGACAGATTTGCCGCGACGGAAACCAGATCCACGTTACCGCAGCGTTCGCCAATGCCGTTGATGGTGCCTTGAACCTGCACAGCTCCGGCTTTGACAGCAGCCAGTGAATTCGCGACGGCCAATTCACAATCATTGTGACAATGAATGCCGACGCGACATTGCACAGCGTTCTGAAGAGCCTTCACGGCTTCGACAATCTGTTCAGGCAGGTTTCCACCGTTGGTGTCGCACATGCAGATCATATCGGCCCCAGCGTCCGCAGCTGCTTTCCATGTCAGTACTGCGTACTCAGGATTCGCGCGCCAGCCATCGAAGCAGTGTTCGGCGTCGTAGATCACTTCGCGACCTTCGGACTTGGCGAACGCGATCGAATCGCTGATCATCGCCAGATTCTCTTCGAGCGAAACGCGAAGCACCTCCGTCACATGCAGATCCCAGGTCTTGCCGACGATTGTGATCACCGGCGCTTTGCTGTTGACCAGCGACTGCATTCCGATATCGTCTTTTGCGGCGACGCCTTTGCGACGCGTCATACCGAAGGCCGTGATCTTCGCGTGCTTCCATGTCATCTCAGCGGCGCGCTGGAAGAATTCTTCGTCTTTGGGATTGGACAGTGGATAGCCGCCTTCGATGTAGTCGAAGCCGAGATCGTCCAGTTTCTGGGCGATCATCAATTTGTCCTGCAGCGAAAAATTGACGCCTTCACCTTGTGAACCGTCGCGGAGTGTCGTGTCGTAAAGCTGGATGCGAGCCATATTCTGCGGCCTTTAGGCAATAAAAAAACCCTCAGGGGTGTCCTGAGGGCTGGAATCGATTTGGGTGTTCCTCAGGCATGTTGCGGCGATCGAGCGATAATAATACCGCCGATCAAAATGTTCTGAATGCTGCAAATGCTGTGGTTCATGTGCAACACTTTAGAAGACAAGTGGCAGGAACGTCAACGAGAAACCCACTTTGAAGTCCCAGGAAGCATCGTTCGCGGGAAATTGGGAGTCCAGGCAATGGAAATGAAGAGCTAAACTGTGAGGCAGCGTAGAATTCAATGTCACTTGATTTGCGATTAAAGTAGCCGTCACTCTCCGAGTGACGAATGCCAAA
>JBDNFT010000516.1:0-2848 GCA_041689695.1 Planctomycetaceae bacterium
AAGAACGAAGTAAGAACGAAGTAAGAACATGACCGATCGCTCTGTTTCACCGTCCATCGCCGACCTCCGCACCGCGCTCTCTCCGCTGTATCCCGATGCGTCTCAGCTTGAACTCGCCGTTCAGCAGTTGTCGAATTCAGCACCGCCGGATTCGGTTCAAATTGACGGCGTGGATATCGACCTGCAGCGGGAAAGTCGCTGCGGCTTTCCTGAAGTCATCTTTGGCGAAGGGAAATCGACGAAGATGATTCTGAGAATACTGCAGGCCCAACAGCAAGCCGGACAGGACAGCCTGGTCACTCGGATTCGGCCGGATCAAGTGAAAACAATTCAGGCGGAATTTGAGAACGTGATTCGCAACGACACCGCTCGCACCATTCGATTACATCAGCCGTACGAAAATCCGGTCTCAAAAGGCGGTCCGGTGATCGTGATCACCGCGGGCAGCAGCGATCGACATGTGGCTGAAGAAGCCATGGAAACCCTGCGTTGGATGCGCATTGATTGTGAACTCATCCAGGACGCCGGAGTCGCGGGACCGCATCGGTTGCCGCGACACGTGCCAAAGCTTCAGCAGGCTGCCGTGATCGTCTGTGTCGCTGGAATGGAAGCCGCACTACCATCTGTGGTCGGTGGTTATGTGCCATGTCCGGTGATCGGTGTGCCGACGTCAGTGGGTTACGGGGCATCGTTGAATGGTATCACGGCCATGCTGTCGATGCTGACGTGTTGTGCGTCGAATGTGGTATCCGTCAACATCGACGCCGGCTTCAAAGGCGGATATGTCGCCGGGCTGATTGCATCGCGAATGGCGAATAAATTTGAATCATGACTAAAGCCGTACGCGGTAGCGTCGGGCCCGTCCTGCCCCGCATCCACGTGCAACGTTGCAGTTTAGTCCTGCCCTTCCACCACATACTTTACCGCGGCTGTCACTGCATCTTCCGTTTCAAGAACATCGCAGTCACCGCCTCTGGTCCATGTTCGATCACGAATCAGTGGCTGGAGTTGTCGTCTCAACCACTGAATAGAGTTCGCTTTCAGTTGATCCCGGGCCTTTTCCGGTGCGACATCGACAACTGCGACAACATGCACATGATTCGTTCTGGCATTCACCGCAAGCAATTTCCATTTGCGGAATTCACAATGACTTTGACAAGCCATTTCCACCGAATTTCGATCGTGCGGCCGCAGCAATACTGCTTCTCCAGACATTTTGCTACGGCACCATTCTTCCAATGCTTCCGACGGCATTTGAGCACCGTTAATGCGTTTTTCCCATCCTCGAGCGTCGCCAGGGAGCCATGTGCCGTACGTTGTCCAAGTGAACATGACCGTTACGAAGTCGTTCATTTTGAGTATTCACTACGATACGATATGGCTTGGACTTGCTACGACGACACGACGAATGGCCCGACGCGAGCGCGTTCGGCTTTTGTGGGCGACGTCGAGCCCGACGCGAGCGCGTACGGCTTAAATTGTCAGCAAACCTACGCCTTGGCCAACTGCTCCGCAGCCAGTTCCTTCAACGCACGCATGTAATCAACTGGCATCACTTTGTGGAACTGCGTCAGCGACTTCTTCCAGTGGTCCATGATGTTCTTGGCGACAGCGGAACCTGTGTAGCGATGATGGTTTTCCACCAGCGTCTTCAGATCTTCAACGTCAGCCTCTTCGGTCACTTTTTCCAGTTCCACCATTCCCAGATTGCAATTCACAAGGAACTTGCCATCCGGGTCGTAAACGTACGCCACGCCGCCGGACATCCCGGCCGCAAAGTTGCGACCAGTGGAACCAAGCACCACGGCACGGCCGCCGGTCATGTATTCCAGACCGTGATCTCCACAACCTTCGATGACGGCTGTCGCTCCGGAATTACGTACGCAGAACCGTTCTGCCGCGATGCCTCGGAAATACGCTTCGCCCGAAGTCGCTCCGTACAAAGCCACGTTGCCGATGATGATGTTCTCTTCAGCCGCAAAATCAACTTCCTTTGGTGGATACACAATCAAGCGGCCCCCGGAAAGTCCCTTGCCGGCGTAGTCATTCGCATCGCCTTCGATTTCGATCGTCACGCCGTGAGCCAGCCAGGCTCCGACACTTTGACCAGCAGAACCTTTCGCCTTAATATGAATCGTATCCATCGGCAAACCATTCATGCCGTGAGCACGACTCACTTCGTTGCTGAGGATCGTACCGAACGCACGGTCGATGTTCTGAATCGTCGTATCAATGCGAACATGCTTCTTATCCTTCAATGCTGGTTCGCACTTCTTCAGCAACTCCATATCGCGGACGGAATCCAGCGAATGGTCCTGATCGATCGTGCAATAGGTCTGCACGTTCGCGTGAGGCTTTTTCGCTGGTGTCAGAATCGGAGACAGATCCAGATTGCGAGCCTTCCAGTGAGTCACGCTGCTGTCGAGTTCCAGCATGTCCACTCGACCGACCATTTCGTTGATCGTGCGGAAGCCCAGCTCAGCCATGATCTCCCGAGTTTCCTCAGCGACCATAAACAGATAATTAACAACATGCTCCGGCTTGCCCTGGAACTTCTGGCGAAGAATCGGGTCCTGAGTCGCAATACCGACCGGGCATGTATTCAGGTGACACTTTCGCATCATGATACAGCCCAAAGTGATCAGCGGTGCTGTTGCGAAACCGTATTCTTCCGCACCCAGCATCGTTGCGACCACAACGTCACGACCGGTCTTCAATTGTCCGTCGGTTTGAAGACGAACACGACTGCGAAGGTCGTTCATGACAAGCGTCTGATGAGTTTCCGCGATGCCCAGTTCCCACGGCAATCCCGCATGTTTGATGCTGGTGAGCGGAGACGCACCGGTGC
>JBDNFT010000517.1:0-7734 GCA_041689695.1 Planctomycetaceae bacterium
GGGCGTCGTCATTTCCCATCCCACTTTCCGATTGAAACACAAAAATGAACACAAAAAGGTGTCAGGAACCGTTTTTGGCGAGGATGGAGAGATCGGTTCCACGTTTGTTTCTCCTGCAAAAAATGTTCCTTCAAACAACTGTGTCTCGGATTGAAATTGCGTGTCGCCCATCATGCGGTTTTTCCGACTGATCTGTCACGATCAACGCGACTGTGGCGAGCCGCCCCAGTCGCTGCGTAATTCGTCGGCCCGTGTGCGAATGTCAGCCATTTCCTGCGGCTTCTCTCGCATCTTCGCCACGTTGCTGATCGGGAATTTCATTCGCTGATTGTCTTTCAGAAGATCAAAATGCCGGTCCATAAACTCCCAGTAGAGGGTCGTGAATGGGCAGGCGTCGTCGCCAACTCGCTTTTTGTAATCGAAGCGACAGCCTGAGCAGAAGTTACTCATCTTGTTGATGTAATTTCCGCTGGAACAGTACGGCTTTGTGCCCACGATGCCGCCGTCGCCGTACTGGCTCATGCCGAGCGTATTCGGAAGCGAAACCCAGTCGATCGCATCCAGATACATCGCCATGTGCCACTCGTGGAACAACCGCGGGTGGGCACCCCACAACTGTGCGAAATTCCCCAGCACCATCAGACGTTGAATGTGGTGCGAATAACCATGATTTATCACATGCTGCATCGACTGTCTGACACAGTTCATCTCTGTTTCACCGTCCCAGAAGAATGATGGCAGTTCCAGATGGTGATCGAAATGATTCAGTTCGATGTATTCAGGCATCTTCAGCCAATAAACGCCGCGAATGAATTCTCGCCAGCCCAGAATCTGCCGCACAAAACCCTCGACACTGTTGAGGGGCGCCTTGCCACTTCGGTAGGCCTCGACGGCCGCGTCCACGCATTCTCGAGGATTCAACAGTTTCATATTGAGCGGAGCAGACAATCGCGAGTGATACAGAAACGCTTCATCAGTCCACATTGCGTCTTCCCACAACCCGAAGTGCGGAAGAATGTTGTCGATAAAGTTCTTCAAAAAGGCTTTCGCCTGCTGCCGTGTCACTGGCAGTTGGAAATGGTCAAGACTGCCCGGATGATCAGGAAATCGAACTTCCACCAGTTGGATGACTTCCTGCGTGGTCGCATCGGGCCGAAACGTTTTGGGTTGCGGCAGCTCATCGGGTCCGGATTTGCCGAAACTTTTACGGTTGTCATGGTCGAAATTCCACTGACCGCCTTCCGGCTGGTTGTTGTCCATCAGGACATCGTGCTTCTTTCGCATGTCGCGGTAGAAAAACTCCAGCAACAGACTTTTGCGGCCGTCAGCATACTTCTCAAACTCCTCGATCGAACAGTAGAAATGGCGATCGGGTCGAACGTCCAGCGCGACGCCGAGTTCATCTGCAACAGTCTGAAGCTGCTGTCGCACACGCCAGTCACCGGGCTCCACCACGACCAGTCGTTTGGGTTTCAGGCGTTTGACGTCAAGCCGCAGGATATCACCAAATGACTTCCCGCGATCTTTCGACGGTTGCCGGTGAAACTCGTGATACTCGACTGTGAATTTCGACTTCGTCAGTTCGTCTCGAAAGTGCCGCATCGCAGACAGAAACATCGCGATTCGCAATTTGTGGCACCAGACGTGCGTTGTCTCTTCCTCAACCTCTGCCATCCAGACGGCATTGTTTTCAGAATCGAAACCATCAAATGCGGCCGAAGCATGATCAAGCTGATCGCCCAGTACCAGAATCATATCACGCATCGTTGGGTTTCGATCTGTTTTGTTCCGCCACATGCGGACTCACGGTTGGATAGGTCGCATCTGCACATCTTTCCGATCAGATCGGTCCGCACGATGCCACCAGACTGAGGTACGTGATGATCAACACCATCTCCACCAGATCAGATCGTTCATCATGATTGCCCATCAACTCGGCATGTTGATCAGCGACATCAGTTCTGCTCGACTCGCCGGATCTCTGCGAAACGCGCCACGCATCGTACTGGTCCCGGTCAGACTTCCCGTCTTGCGGATCCTGCGGATCGACATGCAGCAATGTTCGGCTGATGACTGATCATTCAGAGTCCCGTTGAATGCAACTGACATTGATAACCACTTCCATTTCACAGAGTTCAGGACATAAGAGAAGGGGCTGCGACTGGATATCGACCGCCCCCCCGAACTTAACGTCATCTTTCATTCAGTTACGGCAGCATCACGCTGTCGATCACGTGAATCACGCCGTTTGAAGCTTCGATTTCGGTTACGAGGGTCTTGAACGAGCCAGCCGCGACGGCTGTGTCTACAATGTCTTTGTCGGCCGGATGTGCCTCGAATATCGTCAAGACATGTGTTCCACGCACTGACCGATTGGTTGTTGCTCTGCCATTACACTTTGAGCCCGCTTCTGCGGATGCAGCCACGACCAGCAAACCCGTCGCGAATAAGATCGTCAACTTATTCATCTCGAAACTCAATTCTGTTGAAACTCTGAACCAGTAAAGGTTCATAACGTTCCTCCTGTGTAACAGACCGCAGGCGTACAATCACGCTTAACTCGACTTTGTGAAAAAAGCTAAAGCGGCAACATTCATGGAAGCCCGCACTGCTTTTACACATAAATATAAGTCTTTGTTGTCGATATGGCTTGTCCGCATCGCCGAGATTGTTCGGTCGCTCTGCCACTGCCTCGTAACAACGCCTTGCCGAGTGTGACATTACTATTCGATCGATTCGTCCAAACAGTTCTCTTCTGGACGTTAGTGCACGAACACGCGAAACCTTGCTGAAGAATGTTTCGGGATTGTCTCTGCAGCTGGCGAGTCGCGGCGTTCAGCACGATTACAAGCAAATCATGGAATGGTGGCGAACCGGAGTTAACGTACAGCCTTCGTCGCGGGATGGTGAAGATGCACGTTGTGAACGAATTTGTCACGAGTGAGTTGAGTCTGTTCAGGTAGAGGGGCTGCTAATGAATAAGCGTAAATTGGCCAAACTGGGCTATGTCGTTGCCGCTGGGGCTTCGTTTCTTTTCTCCGTCTCACTCTGGTTTACCGGGAGTAAACAAGAGGGATTGTACGTGGGGTTGTGGGTGCCATCGATCCTGAGCTTCGGGACACTTGTGCTGGGGAGTTCTCAAAATGGCAAACAGTGATGTTCTCATTTTCGCCGTAGGCTGCGGAGTGTTTGCTGTGGCGCTGACATCGACATTCATCTCTTTGATTGTCAGTGATAAAGCGGACGAGTGAGCACGAGGGTTCATCCTCCAAAGTTATTGAAACCTGAAACGTCGTATTTTCGCCTTGCAGGCGTGGTGTCTTGTTGGACGCCGCCCGCAAGCGCAGCATGAAAGTGCCGGCTTATCGACCCCTCTCAGCGTCGCTGATATTCGGCATGATGTGTACGCGATGGTGGTCGCTGGTTTTTCAAATCCGCTGATCGTGCTGATTTATGTGGGTGGAATGCTGGGACTTTCCGTGCATCTGAAGCATGCGATCTCTAATGCTTTTCAGACGATCGGCCTCGCAAAAGAGGGCCACGAATCCGCATTGCGAAAGGCATCGCCAGTCATCGCGGCGGTCAACATCGCGGGATTTCTGGCGGTGCCGGTCTCTGTGGTGACGGGATTGGTGACAGTGCCGAAGCCCGCCACTGCAGTGTCCTCCGCACGCAATTGACATTGACAACATCGCGGCAGAGATGTCATTTCTTGAGATGCTTGACCAGGTGAACATGCAGTCTGCTGAAAACGGCCAACCCGAAGTCGCGTTCGAACATGACTGCCGCGAAGGCATCTGTGGCACCTGTTCGCTTGTGATCAACGGGGTGGCTCATGGCCCAGTGAGCGGTGCCACAACATGCCAAACTTACATGCGCAGCTTCGAAGATGGCAGTGAAATCTGGATCGAACCGTACCGAGCCAAAGCATTCCCCATTACCAAAGACGTGATTGTCGATCGCAGTGCGTTTGATCGAATTCAGCAGGCTGGCGGGTTTGTTTCCGTCAACACGGGGAGTGCTCCAGATGCGAATGCGATCCCGATTGCCAAAGCGGTGGCGGAGAGTGCCATGGATGCGGCGGCCAGCATCGGCTGCGGTGCGTGCGTCACAGCCTGCGTGAACGCTTCGGCGTCATTGTTTGTAGGAGCAGAGGTCGCTCACCTGGCGACGCTGCCGCAGGGCGAACCTGAGCGTCGAAACCGCGTTCGAAAGATGATCGCTCAAATGGACGCAGAGATGTTTGGCAGTTGTTCGAACCACGGAGAATGCGAAGCGGTCTGCCCGAAAAATATCAGCGTGAGTGTGATCGCGCGGATGAATCGCGAGTACCTCCGTTCACTGGCAACGTCAGATACGTAAATATGGTGCGGCGTGATGCCCTGAGCTCGCCACTTCCACAACGGGTGGACGATCGGTCAGTTTCTGGAGATGTTGACCTGACTGACGACGATTTCATTCGTTCCCTTAATCCTCGCGATCCGTGGTTCTCCACAACTGGGCGAACTTGAGCGAACCTTCAAATTCTTAACCGACTCCTTCCAAACTCCCAGCGGCGGGAAGCTAATTCGCAAAACAGCGAGGGTGTGGAGGCAGTCGTTGAAGGCGCAGCTGACGGATCTATGAAACGAGTACCTTCAACGAGTTACCAAATGAACGACTTTCAATTTCCCACATGGACCAACCGACTGGCAAAGTGCCTCATCATCGGTACGCCGATTGTGATCGCATACGGAGCCATCGTGTTGATGGCGGGTACCGCGCCGGAGACGACTCACATCGGTTACGCTCCCGAACAACCCGTTCCGTTCAGTCACAAGCTGCACGCGGGCAAGCTTAAGATGGATTGTCGTTACTGTCACACTACAGTCGAACAAACGGCTCACGCAGCGATTCCTCCGACTCAAACATGCATTAACTGCCACAGTCCTGCCGACGGAAGCGGCAACGTCGCACTCACCGCGATTCACGCTGGCAGTGCGAAATTGTCTGAGGTACACAAAAGTTGGGCGAATGATACGCCTGTACTCTGGAAACGCGTACACGATCTGCCCGACTTTGTGAACTTCAATCACTCGGCACACGTCACGCGCGGCGTCTCGTGTATTTCGTGCCACGGACGGATCGATCAGATGGATGTTGTGTCTCAGGTCAGGACACTGAGCATGGCGTCGTGCCTGGAATGTCATCGAAACCCCACACCGCATCTGCGGCCTCCCGAAATGGTGACGAACATGGAATGGGTACCGCCCAAACCGGCCAGTGAAATTGGGGAGCTGGTGAAGGAACATTGGAACATCAAAGCGAATCAAAACTGTTCGACTTGCCACTACTAAACCTGAGCGTCGCGGCGATTTGATGCCGCCGCTCTCAAGTTTCATGAGAACTGAATCAACACCAAAATGATCGACCTGGAAACCACAACGCAGCCCAAACGCTATTGGCGAAGCCTGAACGAACTTGCCGACAAGCCGGCGTTTCGTGACTGGATGTCGCGAGAATTTCCTATGGCCGGTTCGGAGCTGCCGACGTCCGTGTCGCGTCGCCGCTGGCTGCAACTGATGGGAGCGTCGCTGGCTTTCGGAGGAATCGCCGGCTGCCGGTGGGAAGCCGAAGAGTTTGCGCCTTTCACGGTGCGACCTCAAAACCGTATGCCCGGAGAAAAACAGTACTTTGCATCCAGTTGGGAACTCGACGGCACGGGTCGTCCACTGACAGTCACATCAATTGACGGTCGTCCCATTAAAGTCGATGGCAATCAGCAGCATCCGTTCACGAAGGGCGGAACAGACGCCTTTGACCAGGCCAGCATCCTTTCGCTCTATGATCCGGATCGCAGCGATGGTCTGTTTGAACGCGTTGGCAACGAAACACTCCGACGCAGTTGGGAAGATTTCGACGCCGCCATTGCCGTTCAAATTGACGCTCACCAGCAACGGCGCGGACAGGGATTGGCCTTTCTGTGCGGTGCTTCGTCATCGCTGACACGACAGCGGCTGCAGCAACTCATCACCGCAAGGTTCCCGGAAGCCATCTGGTGCGAACATGAACCGACCGTGAATCGTGCCGCAGCTAAGGGATCCATTCTGGCGTTCGGCGAACCCGTTCGTACGCAGTACGATTTTCGGAAAGCGAAGGTGATTGCCTGCTTCGACGCCGATCCGATGGGCGCTCATCCTGCTGCCATGAACATGGTGCGTGACTGGGCTGACCGTCGCGACCCCGACAGTGATTGGATGAATCGGCTCTACGCCTTCGAAAGTGGAATGTCACTGACCGGTTCGAATGCCGACCACCGCGTGCCTGTTCGATCCGGCGACGTGCCAAGTGTGGTTGCAAGGCTGGAAGAACTGGTCGCCGAAGCCATTGAAACAACAACGGGAACGACGCCGGAGCCTGGACAAACCGGAAACGTTAAAGCGGATAAAACGGAGCGCGTGCTGGCGGCGCTCGCGGACGATCTTGTGAGGTGTCGGGGTGAGTCTGTGCTGTTGGCTGGCCCCCGGCAACCCGCCGAAGTGCATGCGCGAATTCATCGCTTAAATGTCCTGCTGCAAAACCACAATTCCACGCTCACCCACACCATCGATCCAATTGAGGCAAGCTTCCTTCAGGCAACAGACTTTGAATCGCTGCTGGAGAAGATGGGTTCCGGTGCTGTCGAAACACTGCTGATTCTCGAATCAAATCCGGCGTACGGCACCGCTGATTCGAAACGATTCACAAAGGCGTTGAATAAAGTTGCTTTCACTGCGCACGCGGGCCTTTATCGCGACGAAACCACCGCCGGCTGTCGCTGGCATATTCCGGTGGCTCACTTTCTGGAATCGTGGGGTGACTGCCGAACATGGGACGGCACCGCCACCATCGCTCAGCCAATGATCGCTCCCCTGTTCGGCGGGCGAACGGTGACGGAGCTGCTTTCGTTGTTCACTCGCACAGGCCTGGCATCCAGTGAACAATTGCTTCGCAAGGCGTTCATGACATGGTCTACCGAGTCCTCTCGACCACCTCGTGAAGCCGTGCGACTGTCAACCGAATCGGAATGGCGAAAGGCTGTACACGACGGATTTATCGGCGAGTCTGAATTCGCAGTCCGCGAAGTTTCTCTCACAGACGGACTGAATGACCGGTTTCCAATCGGACAGGTGAATATCGCGGAGCGTGCGTCGGCACCAAATGACATTGAGATCGTGATCTCCCCGGATGCCTCTGTGCACGACGGCCGGTTTGCCAACAACGGCTGGTTGCAGGAAACTCCCAATCCGATCACCAAGCTCACATGGGACAACGCGGCCATCATGGCACCGGCCACTGCGGCCTTATTGGGAATCAAACACGAAGACGTTGTTCGCATTCAGGTCGGCGAGCAATCCTTGAGGCTGCCTGCATTCGTCCTGCCGGGTGTCGCAAAGAATTCGGTGCAACTCGCGCTGGGGTACGGCCGATCCGCTGCCGGTCACACTGGTGGTCTTGCGAACGATGACATCGCTGCTATCGGTGTGGATGTGTCGCCGTTACTGGCGGGGAAGGCGTCCATCATTCGCGAAGGCGTCACCGTAACGCCAACCGGTGAACAGCATGAACTGGCCACCACGCAGGATCACTTCGCCATTGATGCGGTTGGCTTTGCAGCGATCGGAAAGCGACTGGGAGAACTGATTCGGACCGGTACTCTGGAGGAATACGAAAAACATCCGGACTTTGCCGAGCACCGAGGACCTCACCATCCAC
>JBDNFT010000518.1:0-3358 GCA_041689695.1 Planctomycetaceae bacterium
GAACCGGTGCTGCCAGAGGATGTACTTGAACTTGATGTTGTCGAATCGTCGGTCGCTGTTTCCTTGACGAAAACGACAGACTGGATATCTCGTGTCATCTGCCTCAGCAATGCGCGGGAAACCTGTTGCCGCGTGATTTCTTCCTGACTATCAACCTGAAGTTGGAAGTAGATATTCATCGCAGAAAACAGAGCGACCATCAGAATGGCCGTGAGTCCAACGGATATCAGTAATTCCAGCAGCGTAAAGCCATGCGTTCGGTTGGCAGGCTGTCGCGTCCGGGTTTTTATTCGCTTCATAGCGAGCCTCCCGTTGAAGACGAACTGCCGGATGTCGATGC
This sequence comes from Planctomycetaceae bacterium, assembly GCA_041689695.1. GTDB lineage: Bacteria > Planctomycetota > Planctomycetia > Planctomycetales > Planctomycetaceae > SXXK01. Next base: position 341 of record JBDNFT010000518.1, read on the forward strand.
CGCTTCGGAAAGAGCAGCATCAATGAACAGTTGAGGATCACGCATGTAGCGCGTCAGCGTAAACGCAGCATTCGGATTTTTTCCGTCCGGCGAGTGTTCTACAGTGACTGTAATTTTCAGCAGACTTGTCGCGGTGCCATTCGTGACGTCCACCGACCAGTTCCAGCTACCAATCTCATCATCAAGGAATGTGCCATCGGCAGATGACACGGCCTTTTCGATCCCGGCAACAATTTCTGCCATTTTGGAGTCGCAGCGGAGCACGGCTTCTGATTGCAATCGAGCGGACACTTCTGCCTGTTGCCCCGTATTCAGCAGTTGCATAATCGCTGTTAAAGAACCCAGAAAAATTGCCATGGAAATCAAAACCTCCAGCAGCGTCAAGCCATTGCGGGTGCTGTTTCTTTGGCGCGGGGTTGCGGAGATACGAAAAACGCCTTGCATTATTTTTCCTCCATGACAAACACACCGGAGGTTGAGATTGCTCCCGTCAAACCACGTACAGAAACATCGCAACTGCGTTGTTCTTTATCCATCACGCGAAACGTCATCGTTTCAGAACTTCCGTCGAAGCGAAACAGAATCGGCTCCGACCAGTTCTTTGACGCGAGTTCGCCGCCGTTGGGAAGATTACCGAATGCGGGCCCTTTTAATGTTTCAGTGCCGGATTCGCTGTCATGGCTGTATTGCAGCACGATACTGTCCGAAAGTTTTCTCGTGCGATAAAAGAGATCAGCGGAATCGGTATCAGAACCATTTGAATTGCCGAGCGTCTCGCCTGGTTCAGCCGGAATTGCAACGACATTATTGCCACCAACTTCGAAGCGGAAATGATAGTCAACGCCCGTGTCGATTGCATAAGTCCGAGCCGCCGCCAGTACTTCGCTGACTTCCAGGGCCGCTTCCCGAACGTGGCCGCTTCGAACGCGTTCCATCAAGGCAGGCGCTGCCATCACAGAAACAATCAGGATGATTGCGAGCACGATCAACAATTCCAGCAATGTGTAACCGCTGCGAAATGCATGGTTCGATCCAGGAATTGGAATTCGGCAGCGAGATACGACTCCCTCCCGTGATGCATTGATCGCAACCGGAGTATCGTTTCGGAATGTTGTTGGAAATCCCCGAACCATTGCACTCAAATCTACTTGGTCACCTCATGCACAAACGCCCGGCATCAGTATGATTCCGAGCGTTCGTATGGGTTTAATTCAACGGAGTGAGAAAGTCACTACTTTTGATTTTGATTAGCGCCCATTGATGTCCAGTTGTTAAGTGGAATGCCGTTCGGGTTAGTTCCGTCTCCTGAATTATCGGGCCCAAGCGACCAGATCGCAGGTTTTATGGCGTTCGGGTTCTTTGAATGACCGCCGCCCGTTTGCCATTCATAATGCAGTGGATTGCCCCATGCATCGAGCGGAATTTCACCGAGATTTGGTTTCAGTTTGCGGCCCTTGTATGGCTCGGGATTCATCATCAGATTCCAAGCATCTGTTCCACTCCCGGGAGGGTACACGCCGTCGTGATCGGCGGCATACGCTCCAGCCGCACCCTCCATTTGTTTGATCGTCGCGAGAGTAGCCTTCTCATTCGCAGTCTGTTGACTACCCACAAGGTTCGGCACAACCATCGCCGCAATGACGAGAATAATCGCCAGCACGATGAGAAGTTCGAGCAGCGTAAAACCGGATCGATGCCGCGTATGCTGCTTTAAAGTTCGACTAAGACGCATTCTATTTCCTTCAGATGTATTGAGCTTTTGTTGTGGACTGCCGGTCAGCAGGATCCTGAAAAAACCAGCAACATTTTGCAGTTTTAGAACCAATCCTTAAACACCTGCCAACCCTGTGAAGACCTACTGTATCTTCAAATTCGTTCAGCATTTCCAAAAATTAAGCCGTTGTCGAAAGATTCAACACTGGCAACAGCAACGCGGCAATGACGAAAGTCACCACAACCGCCATCACCAGTAATAATACAGGTTCCAGCAACCTGACGACCATGTCGATTCGACGACTGGTGCGTTTTTCCAGATTGTCGGCAACTCCGATCAACACATTTTCCAGATTATTGGCCTCTTCGCCCACCGCAATCATTTCGATGAGTTCGCGAGAGAATTGACCGCTCGCTCGCAAGGGAACGGCCAGAGACTGTCCACTGCTGACATTGTCGGCGGCGTTACTGATGGCTTCGGCCAGAATCACATTTCCGCTCGCATCTTTCGCGATACGCAGCGATTGTAGAATCGGCACTCCGTTTTTCAGAAGCGTTCCCAGCATGCGACAGAATCTTGCGACAGCCAGACTTTGCAAAATGGGCCCCAAGCCGGGCACTTTCAGTTTCCACTTGTCCAGATTTCTAGACCCATCCGGAGATTTAAGATACATAGTAACTCCGACGAAGGCACCAATTGCGGCCAGTACAATCAGTAGACCGTATTCCTGAATCACGTCACTGATTGCGAGCAAGGTTGTTGTCGCCCACGGAAGTGTTCCTGCTTCCGCCATGCGACCAAAAATCGCTGCAAACTTCGGCACGAACCAAACCATCATGATGGTCACGATCGTAAATCCGACACTCATCAGGAAGAAAGGATAAACCATCGCCCCCGTGACTTTGCCTTTCAATTCTTCCTGCTGATCCGTGAACGCTGCAACTCTGGCCAGTACGTCTTCCAGAAAACCGCCTTCTTCGCCGGCTTTCACCATGCTGACGGTCAGAAAATTGAAAGCCCTTGGATGGCGACGCATCGCATCATTCAGACGTGTTCCGTCAGCAACCTGTTCGCGGACGTCCTGAATTACGGACTTCAGCGTCGCGTGTGACGTCTGATCTTCCAGCAGTTGCAACGACCTGAGCAGCGGCACACCAGACTTCAGCAAGTCCGACAACTGGTTGTAAAACACCGTGAGGTATTTCGCCGAGACACGTTTGGACCCGGTGCTGGCCTGTTGCTTTGACTGTTCTGTCAATCTGACAGAAACTGGAAACAGACTCTTCAACGCCAAAGCAGCGAGC
>JBDNFT010000519.1:0-4797 GCA_041689695.1 Planctomycetaceae bacterium
CAAACCGATTCAGGTCAACGTGCGAATTGTCGCCGCGACAAATCGTGATCTTGAAGAAGCTGTTGAAGACGGAGATTTCCGCAAAGATCTTTACTTCCGTTTGCAGGTTGCGGAGATCACTGCAAGCCCGTTGCGTGAACGCCGTGATGATATTGAACTGCTAGCGAACGCATTTCTAAAGAAGTTTGTCCTAAAGACCGGTCGTGTGATCAAAGGCTTCACCGATGATGCTATGGAACTGCTCCGGGACTACAACTGGCCAGGCAATGTGCGTGAGTTACAGAACACGATCGAGCGCACCGTGATTCTGTGCCGCAACGAAATGGTTCGTGCCAGTGATATTCAGCTTTCAAGTCTCGGAAGCCGCGCCTCAGCACCAGCAACGGAACGCATTTCATCAGGTGAATACCGCGAGTTATCGATGGCGGATGTGGAGCAAGAACATATTCTTGCGACGCTGGAACATACCGGCTGGAATAAATCAAAAGCCTCGCAAATCCTGGGCATCGAACGTTCCACACTGGATCGAAAACTCAAGCGTTATCATGTACCTAAACCACTGACCGATTGATTCTCGCAAAGCAGGTTTGGATGGCCATCAAGTTTCGTTGTCCGCATTGTCAGCAACTGCTCGGCATCTCCACGACTAAAGGCGGCACGATCGTAGATTGCCCAGCCTGCGGTCGATCGGTGAATGTCCCGACCGAAGGCGGTACCGGAAAGCGAACGGAACCAAAACAGCCATCAAACAAAGACGCAGGGCTTCTCAATGCACTGCAGGAATTGTCAACACTCGGTGGCCCGACGACCAGAAACGTCGGGCCTCCTCCGATTTCAAAAGCTGTACCACGCGAACGTAAATCTCCTGTTCTGCGAACCTCGGCACCAAAACCTAATTCCAGCGCAGGCACGGATCGCGACACGATGCGAATCGTCCCGCTCGCAAACGCTTCCGCCAATCCTGGTACCGCTACGCAACACAAGGACGTGTACTCCGAATTGGCGGAGATGGCTCACTTCGAAAACGCCGAACCACTGATTCTTGATGAACGACTGGAAACAGATAGGCTTGATCCGAACCAGGCGGACGACTCAGCGGTTTCGAATCCAACAATTTCGACTTCAACATCAAGCCGTGGTCCCCACAATCTGAATTCCGCACTTCAGGAACTGGCAGACGTTACCGATACTGCTCCGTCATCACAAATGCGATCTGAACAAGCGATTCTGGAATCGACTTCAAAGCGATCCCCCTTCCTGCCGCTCATGTTTGCGTTGCCGGCATTTGCAATTGGATTATTACTCGGGACTTTTTGGCAATCGCATGGTCCGCAAAGTACTTCAGAACCCACCACGAAGGGCGGCGATGCCATTCCGGCAGCAATGGCTCCAGCTCCAAAAGTGGGCGAGCGGCAAATCAACGGCATCGTCAGTTATGTTGATGATTCCGGAAGTACGATTCCGGACGCCGGTGCCGTTGTGCTATTGTTGCCGACGGAGAACACCACACGCTTGCGACTCGACGCTCGCCCGCTACGTGAAGCCACTGATTCAAAGGCCCGTCAGGCAGTAGAAGCCGGATTGAAAATACTCGGAGGCTCTGTCTATCAAGCCGACAGCAGCGGGCACTGGACCGCTAATGAGTCTGCAACCACAGCCTTTAAAGTGATCGTCATCTCGCGTCATCGTTCAAGAACCGAAAGCCTACAAGTCCCCGCCGAGGTGCTCGAATCGCTCAGCAACTGGTTTGATTCTCCGCTCCACATTGTGGGCCGTCTGGCAGTTCAGCAAACTGTCTTGCCACCAGCATCTGACAAGGATCCGAACCCAATACCATTGCAGATTGAGTTCGCGCGCGGTCAGTAGATAGCCATCAGCAGCAGGGATGCTCGCCGCCGGTAACTGTTTTCGAAAGTCTGTCCATGTCCCCAAGTATGTTCCAGTGGATCCCAACGTTACTGGTTCTGGCCACGCTCAACATTGGCATGGCCTCAGAGCCAGTCGTACACGAATTGCATTCGTCTCGCCAGGCTTCTGAGACCATCGTGCGAGTCCTGTTACCGGATCTTGTCCCGAAGGATGACGAGCCAGGGCTGCCGGTCATCTACGTCCTGCCTGTGGAAGCTGGCGAAGGAACTCGCTGGGGAGATGCCTTTGCGGAGATTAAAAAGCACGATCTGCACAACAAGCATAACGCAGTTTGCGTGTTCCCGACGTTTGCTGATTTGCCGTGGTACGCAGACCATCCTGAGAACCCGCAGCTACAGCAGGAAGCGTATCTACTGCACGATGTTCTGCCTCTGGTCGAGAAGAATTATCCGGTCCGCGAAGACCGGCTGCTCGTTGGATTCAGTAAGTCAGGCTGGGGAGCATGGAGCCTCTTGTTACGACATCCAGATCTCTTCCATCGCGCTGCTGCGTTTGACGCGCCAATGATGATGGATGCTCCCGGCAAGTACGGCTCCGGCCCGATTTTTGGAACTGTCGAAAACTTTCGGAATTATCAAATCAGCAGTCTCCTCCAGGAACGCGCGGTCGAACTCAAAAAAACACCTTCGCGATTAATACTCATTGGTCAGGGCAATTTCCACGCAGAACATGAAAGGATTCAGCAGCAACTGGAATCCGCAATGATTCCATTCACATTCATCGCTGGCCCTATCCGCGAACACTCCTGGCACAGTGACTGGCTTCCGGAAGCCTTTGAATGGCTGACAAAGTGAGTGCCTGGTTCGACTCGGCGGGATTTGCTAAAAGGAGTAGTTGTGGCCGGAATTCATTGAACTCAGTAAAGTGCTCGATGAATATCTCACTGAGATCACCGACAAATTGATCGCTGATAGTATTTTTTCAGACACTTCGGAAGTTGAAACCCGCAGCGAAAATGCAAGAATCGACTGAAAAACATTCACGGAGAATTTCAAATGAACAGGGCAGGGCACTGGTTAACAGCATCGATCGTATTATTATTCCTGAATTCGATGGCTTTGTCGATTGCGCAGGATCGATCGCTCAAAGGGAATCCGGAACTGGTCTCATACTTTGAAGAACAAGTCAGCGAACTCGAAACCAAAAATGAGCTGACTCAATTCAAAACACTGACTGACTGGCAAGCCGCCAAACCCGCACTGCGTAAAGAATTATTCGACATGCTCGGCCTGAGTCCTCGTCCCGAGGCATCTCCGTTGCAAAGCGAGACTACCGCAGCGACAGAAGAAACAGAGTTCATCGTCGAGCGAGTTCATTTTCAGTCGATGCCTGGACTTTATGTCACCGGAAATCTTTATCTGCCTCGGAACATTGATGGTCCGCTGCCCACGGTTCTATACGTTTGCGGTCATGGTAAAGTAAAAAAAGACGACGTCAGTTTTGGCAACAAAACACACTATCATTATCACGGTGCGTGGTTCGCCCGCAACGGATATGCCTGCCTGACGATCGATACATTGCAGCTTGGCGAAATCGAGGGCCTGCATCATGGCACCTACAATCTGGATCGCTGGTGGTGGAATTCACGCGGCTATACGCCCGCTGGTGTCGAAGCCTGGAACTGCATCCGTGCGCTGGATTACCTTGAGACGCGACCAGAAGTCGATGTAAAACGGATCGGTGTGACAGGTCGTTCGGGCGGCGGAGCTTACAGTTGGTCGATTGCCGCGTTGGATGATCGCATTCAATGTGCCGTTCCTGTAGCGGGCATCACGTCGTTGAGGGATCACGTTGTCAATGACTGTGTTGAAGGGCACTGCGATTGTATGTTTATGGTCAATACGTTCCGTTGGGACTTCGCCAAATTGGCAGCTCTCGTGGCACCAAGGCCACTGTTGATTTCCAACACGGACAAAGACACCATCTTTCCACTGGAAGGCGTCGTCGATATTCATCGTCAGGTTCGGCATATCTATAAACTCTTCGACGCCGAAAAAAATCTTGGCCTGCAGATTACCGAAGGCCCGCACGCAGACACACAGGAACTACACATACACGCATTTCGCTGGTTCAATCGTTTTTTCAAAGACGACACTTCGATGATTGAAAAAACAGCCAGGAAGTTCTTTGAACCTGAACAACTGAAAGTTTTTGCTCAGTTGCCGATCGATGAACTCAACACAAAGATCGATCAAACATTTGTGCCATCTGGCGAGTTGCCTTCAATCGAAGACGTCCTCAAGGATCCAGCCGCGTGGTACAACGACCGCATTGCAATCCTGCGACAGCGCTGTTTTCGAGCGTGGCCGGACAATGATACAGACTGGAAACCATCCATTGAGACGCGGATTGAGACACTTCCGGTGAGTCAACTCAACGTATCGCACCCCGAACAATTGCAACGCATCCGCATACACTTTGAAAGTGAACCGCACGTGGCGTTGTATCTTGATATATTGATGCCCAAAACAGAGACGCTTGAGACGATTAATGAGGCCACGATGTTCGTGACAGATGGCGATCCTGAATCTTCGTTTGGCAACACATCTCCCGGCGAAACTAAATGTTTCGTGGCTTTCACACCTCGAGGCCTCGGGTCACACGCATGGGCAGGCAACGAAGCTAAGCAGCGACAGATTCGTCGTCGATTTCAACTGATCGGCACGACCGCAGATGCGGAACGCATCTGGGATATTCGCCGTGCCTTCCAGATCCTGGAACACATTTGCCCCTCCCTAAAAACACCTCCGAAGGTCGAAGGCGAACAATCACTTTTCGATCAACACTACGGGCAACTCGTCCTGCTGGCGATGCTCTTTGAGAGCCCTCCAGCAACACTGCAACTCGGCGACAAAGCCATCGACGCAA
>JBDNFT010000520.1:0-4829 GCA_041689695.1 Planctomycetaceae bacterium
ATCCCTCGCTGACGCTTCGGGTTGGGATTAATTCGACAGCCTTCCCATGCGATGAGATGTGATTAACCGTGCGGCAGATTTGCAATATTGCCGCCTATTTCTTTTTCTCACCCGGTATGCGTTCCAGGATCTCATCAACCAATCCATAGGCCTTTGCGTCCGCAGCAGTCAGGTAATGGTCTCGCTGGGTGTCTTTTGCAATCTTTTCGACCGGCTGCTTCGTATGTGCAGCCAGGAGTTCATTCAACAACTGGCGGGTCGCCAGAATGTCGCGTGCTTGGATCTCAATGTCGGAAACCTGTCCACCAACCTGACCATAAGGCTGATGAATCATGATCTTTGAGTGTTTCAACGCGAATCGTTTGCCCGCAGCGCCACCGGCAACCAAAACCGCTCCACCGCTGGCAGACAAACCTACGCAGCAGGTCGCGACATCACATTCGATGAACTGCATGATGTCATAAATCGCCAATGTCGCGGTCACTGATCCACCGGGCGAGTTGACGTAGAGGTGAATGTCCTGGTGCCGATTTTCAGACTGCAGAAACAGCATCTTCATGATGACAAGATTTGCACTGCCGTCATGGATCGGGCCGTCCATGAAAATAATACGATTGTCAAGCAGAAGATCGCCGACCGTCATTTGACGCTGGGCTGAATATTCGCGTGCTGCCATCGGCATGTAATCGAATCGCGGGTCCTTCATTCGCTTCATCCTGCTGTTCTTCAATGCGTCGTAAAAAGTAAGAGATTCTGCCTTCAGGTACCGCAGAACATCCGTTGTTTATTATTTCCGGCAGCGAGTCTGTCAACAAAAAAACAGGCGCTGCGTTATCCTACGCGCGCCTGTCGCTTTGGAACAGTCACTTTATCAAGTTTCGTCTTCGCTGGTTGCAGCAGCGGCATCGTCAATAAGGCTGGAAGACATGTTTCCGCAGATTGCGAAACGTACAGACGACTGATTTTCTTTCTTCGTCTTCTTGCGAGGCACATCAATAAATGCGGCATTCTGCAAGATGAAATCGACGGCCTTGCGTTCACGCAACTGGGCGGTCAGATTTTCCATCATGCCATTTTTTACCAGACGAGCGCGGATCTTACGAACTGATTCTTGCGTCTGAAATGACATCATCAGCAATTCGTGATCCACGTCTGAACTCAGACATTCAATGTCTTCAACTGTCGCAATTTTGTCCAAAACAAAGTGCTCTTTCAGAGCTTGTGTTGTCGTTCGAAGCGCGTCTTGGCGGATCTTATTCTCACGAGCCATGATTTGTTCGCGGGTAAAACCAGCTTGAGACATTTCCAACACTTCGCGGCGAAGTGCATTTTCTGTTTGCTGACGAACCATTGATTCGGGAAGATCCCAATCAGCGGAAGCCATGATCTGCTCCAATACCTGACTTCTGGTTTCTTGACGCTGTGCGTACTCGAATTGCCGTGCCACGGCACTTCGCAGCATGGTCTCCAGTTCCTCTTCAGAACTGGCACCTAATCGCTCGCAGAATTCCTTGTCAATCACTACCGCTTGAGATTGCTGAACTTCCGTGACCGCAAACGTTGCAGCGACAGTCTCCCCACGCATTTCGATGACAGGTGAATTCAGTGAAATCTGAATATCCGCATGTCGCGTCTCGCCAGCTTTTGCTCCGACCATCAACTTGTCAAAACCTTCAAGAACAGCGTCCTGAAAGTCCAATTGATCCATGACACGCAAACCCTGTTCGCGGGCTTCGCGGATCGTCTTTCCGCTATGAACGAAGGTAAGATCGCAGATAACATAGTCACCAGATGCCGCAGGCTGATCAACAGTCACTCGTTCAGCGGAAGAATTGAGGAAATCTTGCTTGTATTCAGCAATATCTTCGTCCGTCGGCTCACTTGACGATCGTCTGATTGTGATTCCGTTGTATTCCGGAAGATCAAATTCAGGCCGAACTTCAACTTCGAACTCGTAGTGAAAATCGCCGGATTCGGGAATATCCAGACTATCGACGTCAATTCGAGGCTCACTGATCGGCTCAATCTTGCTGTCGCCAGAAAGCTGCTCCAGGCTTGCCATCAAAACTTTCTGTTTGATGTCCGAAGCGATTTCTTTCTTGAAACGTTTTTCCAGCAAAGCGACTGGAACTTTGCCAACTCGAAAACCAGGAACCTGTGCTTTCCCGGAAAGATCTCCCAGTGCCTCTTCGCGAATTGTGCGAATATCACTCTCAGGAACCGTCACGGAGATATGCTTGCGGCAGGAACCGACGTCTTTGATCTCAACCTTTAACGCCATCCGGGAACCGACTTCTTCGCCGTCCGCAACTGCCTGCCCTGCCAAGTCAGAACTCATTCTGAAACCTCTTCAAGATCATTCAAACCATCGCAACCGCACCGGATTCGCCACGGCATTCTTTGAGAACAGGGTCAGGAACCAACAGCACCAAGTACCCTTGAAGGATCTTAATCAATTGGTTTTTGGCCCTTTTATCAAAGCCCCTCATATCATCCGAAAGGCAACGAAAAAAGAGCGGGTGAAGGGACTCGAACCCTCGACAACCACGTTGGCAACGTGGTGCTCTACCAACTGAGCTACACCCGCAATGCAAATGTTCCATCGGCTGGAACGCGACCAAATTGTAGCGAATCCACCGTAGATCAAAGTCCCTCAGTGAGTGACTTAAAAAAAAATGGCGGTTTCGAGAAGTCTTGCGGTCTGCAAAACCTGCCTTTAGACGGTCAAACGAGAAAATTTGATACACCAACTCTTCGATCACGTCCGGTCCGGCGGCGAATTATGTCTGTTTTCGGTTTCACGTCAACAGATCCATAACCAAATCCCACTGAAATCTATTCTCGGAGCGATTCGGAATTGCCGAATCACCAGGATGGACTTGCCCAACGACTATATATTGACATTGATATTTGGTTTTGGAAGTAGCAGTTTCTGCCTCAAGCAATTCTGAGACAGCCGAACAGCTTTTGAAAATTTGTCTCGAATTCACTACAGTTCGCCGTGAAAACAGTATCTCTCAACGACACGTGTGGAGTTGAGGCAAGCACTGGCATAAATTTAGGCAACAGCAATCGGCGCGCTTTCGCGTGGGCCATCGCTTAGGAGCACTCGGTTTCAATGGCTGATCAACATGTTCAACTGGTCGTATTGGGTGGCGGTCCTGGCGGATATCCGGCTGCGTTTGCAGCGGCAGACCATGGCATGAAAGTGATCCTCATTGATGATGGAGTCAAACCAGGCGGTGTCTGTCTTCATCGCGGCTGCATCCCATCCAAAGCTCTTTTGCACGTCGCCAAGCTGATTAACGAAGCGGCGGAATCAGAAGAATGCGGCATCACTTTTTCGAAGCCCACAATTAATCTCGACAAACTACGGGCTTTCAAGAACAACGTTGTCAGTGGGCTCTCCGGCGGCATCGAAGCTCTTTGCAAAGCACGCGGTGTCGAACTGCTGAAGGGCCGTGGCACGTTTCTGAACTCAGAGACTCTGGAAGTCAAAACTGCAGAAGGAACAACCCGGACGCTGTCATTTGACCATTGTATCATTGCCACCGGTTCGCAGCCCGCGATTCCACCAATGTTCGCTCTTGGCGACGATCGCATCATGGATTCGACTGGCGCGTTGGAATTGAAAGATATCCCAAAGAAACTGCTCGTTGTCGGAGGTGGCTATATCGGTCTGGAAATGGGATCGGTCTACGCAGCTCTCGGCACAGAAGTCACCGTCGTAGAAATGACCAGTGGACTTCTGCCTGGCGCAGATCGTGACCTTGTGACACCGCTGCAAAAACGCTTGGCTCATCAATTCAAAGCCATCCATTTGAACACCAAGGTGGCAAAACTGGAGCCAACTTCAGCAGGGATCATCGCGAGCCTGGAAGGTGAAGGCGTTGAACCACAACAGACCTTTGATCGAGTTCTGATTTCTGTCGGACGGCGGCCAAACAGCCGTGGCCTTGGACTGGAATTGACAAAGGTGCAAATCGACGAAAAAGGCTTTATCAAAATCGACAAGAACCAACGCACTGCGGATCCGAAATTGATGGCGATCGGTGACGTGGCCGGAGAGCCCATGTTGGCTCATAAGGCCACACGTGAAGCAAAGATTGCAGCGGAAACCCTATTGGGTGAGCCTGTGGAATTTGACAACATTGCCATTCCGGCTGTTGTGTTTACCGATCCGGAACTTGCATGGGCCGGCATCACAGAAACCGAAGCCAAGGCTCAGGGAAAAGAATTCACGGTTCATCGTTTTCCGTGGGCGGCATCTGGTCGAGCACAAACGCTGGCTCGTACTGAAGGACTGACCAAGTTGATTGTTGAGCCACTCAAGCAGCGAATCCTTGGCATCGGAATTGTCGGCCCGGGTGCCGGTGAAATGATTGCAGAAGCCGTGCTTGCCATTGAGATGGGTGCCACTGCGCGTGATCTCGCCGATACAATCCACGCTCATCCAACACTTTCTGAAACGTTAATGGAAGCGGCCGAATCCGTGTTTGGCAATCCGACGCATCAGTTCCGTCCACCAAAGAAAAAATAGCAGCACTGCGCACCGGCAAACACTGCCGAAGACGAACTGCCAAGTGCTGAAACACGGCGGATGTTACTACCCAGCCTGACCGCACATACCATGCAAGGACGACGCACGTAACAGCGAATTGTGAATTTGCATTGCTGGCACAACCGATACAACGGTCATATCTTTCCAAATTCGTTGTCTCAACGACTGTCCTGATGTTGGCCTTAAGGTTCATTTCAACATGAGATCAAGACTTTGCAATTTCGCACTGTGTTTTTCTCTGATTGCCATTGGACTTTCAAAACCAGCC